>JAYTVI010000033.1:0-7953 GCA_043744095.1 Flavobacterium sp. | reverse complement strand
GGAAAGTGCAAAAACGTGGTCGAATTTTGTAATATTTTTTTGGTATTCGATGTATTTTTTGGAAGCAAAATGATAGGCTATTTTTTTTAAATAATTGGTTTCGTTTTTACTCATTCCTGCATAAAAATCAGACTCTAAATTGTGCAATCGTAAGTACTTTTTATTTTGCAAATCTGTTTTGTTCATTATCATTGTTGTGTGCAAACCTTCAAATAAAATGGGTGCATCTATAGTTTTTAAATTATAAATCAATTCCTCGCGAAACCGACAAATAACCGGATAAGGAAATTTTGAAAAAAGAAAAAAAGGATTTTTGTTTTTTTTGTACAAATAAACCTTTGTTGTAATGGCTTTTAATTCCTCGAAAACCACATCTCTTCCATCATGAAAACAATGCAAATAAATGTCATAACCTAATTCATACAAAGCTTTTATTTTATAAAAAACATCAATAACACCGCCGAAATTTGGAGGAAAAGGATTCTCGAAACTAATGATATGAAGCGGTTTGTTTTGCATAAAAATAAAAATCAAAAATAGAATATTTAAATGAGGATAACCTACTAAAATGGTATATTTGAATTTTATTTTGAAAAATTATGCCTTATTTCTCTATCATTATTCCGCTTTATAACAAAGAGCATTATATTGAAAATACTCTGAAAAGTGTTTTTAATCAAAGCTTTACGGATTTTGAAATTCTTATTATCAACGATGGTTCTACAGATAAAAGTGAAACAAAAATTCAGCAATTTCAAGATAATCGAATTCGTTATTTTTCAAAAAAAAACGATGGTGTTTCTATTGCTAGAAATCTAGGAATTCAAGAAGCAACTGCACAATATATTGCTTTTCTTGATGCTGATGATTATTGGTATCCCGAATTTTTACAGACAATGTTTAAAGCAATCCATACATTTCCGCAGGAAAAAGTTTTCAGTGCTGCTATCGAAATAGAAACACCCAAAAAAACTTTTTCGGCACAATATTCAATTCCTAAAAAAAATGAATTTGAGGTTGTAAATTTCTTTGAAGGGAGTATAAAAGAATCTGCAATTTGTACTTCGTGTGCTGTTTTTCATAAAACTGTTTTCGAAAAAGTAGGTTTTTTTGACACTACCATCAAAAGTGGTCAAGATACTGATTTATGGATTAGAATTGGTCTAGTATATCCAATTGTTTTTTCATGGAAAATTCTAGCTCGCTATGTTTATGACAAAAATAGCCTATCAAAAAATAAAAAATACACTATTTCTAAACTCAATTTCTTAAAATTTATTGAAGCAGAAAAATCAAATCCAGAACTGAAAAAATTTTTAGATTTAAATCGATTTTCAATTGCAATAAAATCTAAAATCAATAATGATAGAGAAACTTTCAACTCAAATTATAACAATATAGATTTGAGTAATTTATCCATAAAAAAAAGGTTTCTTCTAGTTTTGCCTTCATTTTTATTAAATAAATTAATAAATTTTAAAATTTATTTAGCAGAAATTGGTATTGGTAATTCTGTTTTTAAATAGTTATTTCTTTAAATTTTTTTATACCTAATAATCCTATTTTAAGCTTATTAAAAACGTCATTTATTGTAATACTTTTGTTTTTGACTAATTGATAAATATGTTTCAAAAGGGTTAAATATCCAAAAACTCCTTTTGTTTTATAATATAGAGCTGCTCTTGCAAAAATAAGTTTGTCACTTCCCTCCTTTTTTCCAGATGTTATCAATGAATGTGTTACAATAACTGTTGGATAGTAACTTATTAATAAATTTTTCTGTAATGCATCTCTCAAAAACAAATTCTCTTCGGCTGTTTCAAAAGTTGCACCTAATCCAAAAAGTTCATCAAATTTTATTTTGCTTTTTTTTATAGCATTAATTTGAAAAGCAATTTCTATCGAACATACTTTATCAATGGTTTTTAAAGTATGTTGATACGATTTTAAAGAAAGATTTTGAGAGATTTTATTTCCAATACGTTGATGATTGAAGGTTATAATTGAATTGCTTTTTGCTTCATTAAAAGCTTTACAAACCTCAATTTCAAAATTTTGATTGTACACAATATCATCATCTGCAATTAGAACTATTTTTTTTGAACTATTTTCTATAGCAAGATTTCTGCTTTTTGACAATCCTTTTTCAAAAGAATTTAACACTCTAACATTCAAATAATTTGAAGTTAGTATTTGATTCTGACTGGTTTGATTGACTATAAGAATATTAAACTCAGAAAAATGCTTGTAAGGAAACATTAACTCCAGAAATTCTAATGAAGTTTTATTCATTGTAGCGATTAAAATTTCTACATCATTTACAGAAAAAGGATTTGTCAATTTGTTTTATATTTACACAAATATAAAAATTTATTTCTCGAATGAAAATACTTTTGGTAGGCGAATATAGTAGACTTCACAATTCTTTAAAAGAAGGACTTGTTGCTTTGGGTCATACGGTAACCATAGTAGGATGTGGAGATAAATTTAAAAAATTTGAAACTGACATATCTATTGCACCAAAAACAATTGCATCAAATGGTTTCTTTCGAGTGGTAAACAAATTTTCGATTAGGATTTTACAGTTAGATTTAGAAAGACTAGAGAAAGGAATACGATTCAAAAAAGTATTGCCATCACTACAAAACTATGATGTGATTCAATTAATAAATTCAGATGCCATAGGAACTTTTCCTAAATGGGAAATAAAATTATACGAAACATTATTTTCTCAAAACAAGAAAAAATTTCTTTTAATATGCGGAGAAGATACTCCAATTGTAGAAATTTATTTAAAAAACAATCTCAAATATTCTATTCTTACTCCTTATCTTAAAGACAAAAAATTGAAAAAATATTTTTGGTTTTCATTAAAATATGTTTCAAAACCTTATCATAAATTATTCGATTTTATTTCAAAAAATGTAAATGGAATTATTGTCTCTGACTTAGATTATAAAATTCCGATGAATCAAACTACTATCGATTGTACATTAATTTCAAATCCTATTAATCTCGATTTATTGCCTTATCAAGAAATGAAAATTACGGATAAAATTGTTATTTTTCACGGTATAAATCCTTTGAGTTCAATAAAAAAAGGGAATGTTTTTTTTGAAAAAGCAGTTGCCGTTATTAAAGAAAAATATAAAGATAAAATTGAAATTATAACTGTAAAAAGTCTACCGTATAACGAATATATTAAGTTGTATAATAAAGCACATATCCTACTAGATATGGTTTATAGTTATGACCAAGGCTATAATGCTCTTGAGGCAATGGCAAAAGGAAAAGTTGTTTTTACAGGTGCCGAAACAGAATTTGAAACTTATTATAATCTAAAAGAAAGAGTAAATATTAATGCAAAACCCGATGTTGATTTATTAGTTCAAGAATTATCTTATTTGATAGAAAACCCTGATGAAATTCTAGCAATAAGCAAAAGAGCAAGAAGATTTATTGAGCAAGAGCATGATTATCTGAAAATTGCTGAGAAATATTTAACAAAATGGAATGAATAAGTTACAATTAATTAATTTAATTTTATAATCTTAATTTACAGCTGCAACTGTCTTAGGTTTGCGTTTTCCGGAAAAATCAGCAGGATATTTTTGTTTGTGTTGTTCAATATATTTGTATGGTTGGTCTTCATACAAATCTTTCAATTCTACAAAAAAACCATTTTTTAAGCAATATCCTCTGTATGATGGTGAAATAGTATCTGCACTAATCCATTCTCCATTATTTTTATAGATAAAAACTGTATTTCTAGTATCAAAATAAGCTTGAAGATTTGGATAATAATAATATCTTACACCTATAAATTTTTCATTTGATCTTTTACTATTTACAAATACAGTATCTAATTGAACTTGTGCATTTGAAATTTGACTTAAAAAAAACAAAGCCAAAATATAAAAGTATTGTTTTGTTTTCATAATTTTTATCTTTTTAAAGTTAAAAAAAATGATTTGGGACTATAAAATTACGACGAAGTTATGTCTAATTCATTTAAAATTTAAGATTCTAGTTAATCGGTATTTTTTTATCGATAAATGACAGACGCTTTTTAAAAAATTGTAAGTATTTTATTAATTTTAGTATAGTAAAAAAAAGCATTAACGCTATTAATCGATTATAATGTTAAAAAAAATATCCATTTAATTTATATACTTAATTTCACCTTCTAATACATAAATAATATTACTTGATAAACAATATAAATTGTTTGTTTCCGTTTTATATATTTATTTTAGAAAATAATTTTTAATACAATTCGCCCCAGAATCTACTTAAAACTTAACACAAATAAAAAAATGAATACTTCACCAAAAAAAAATGATATCGAAGCAATCGATAATCAAGATACAATAAGGACAATTTCTACAAAAAATGACCTTGAACTTGGCTTAAAAGATTTATTATTGAGTGAAATTCGATCTATGTATTATGTCGAAAAAGCTTTATTGAAAACTTTGCCGAAAATGATTAAAAATGCGTGCTCTTTTGAGCTAATTGAAGCATTGACTTTTCATCAAGATATAGCCAAATTGCAGATTAATCGTTTAGAAGAAATTTTTTTGCATCTTAATGATAAACCAATTTTAGAACGATGCAAAGCTCTTGAATTTATTATAATTGAGTTGGAAGAAGTTGTTGATAAAACCAAGTTCGGAACTGTTCGTGATGCAGGAATTGTATTAAATCTACATAAAATTGCCACTTTTGAAGTAGCAACTTATCGTTTGCTTACAGTTTTTGCAGAAAATTTAAACCAAAATATAATTTTTGACTTATTGTTCAAATCCTTAAATGAAGAAAAAGTAATAGAAATGCGATTGATTAAAATTGCTAATGCAATACGATTTCATTCAGAAGAAACCTTAATTTAATTATTTCTTATTTGTTTTAAAGTTCTCTTCATAGTGCTGTATCCAATCGGCAACAGTAATTTTTGAAGCTAATTCTGAAATTAATTCATACGGAATATCATTAATTTTCTTAAATCTTACACATCCTTTTCCCATATCTAATTTGGTTTTGGAGTGTTTAGGATATTCAGCAACAAACCAATCTAACAATTTAGCGCTGCCATAAATCCCTAAATGATGCAACACAATAAAGTTTTTTTGTGAACCAATACTTATAAAAGGCAATGGCAATTTTGGGTTACAGTGATAACCATTTGGGTAAGTAGTATGAGGTACTACATATCCTATCATACCATAACTCATAACTTCTTCAAATCCTTTAGGAATATTTTCAAGAATTGATTTTCTCAATTTTTGCATACTTTCTTTCCTGTCTTCTGGTAAAGTGTCAATATATTCTTGTGGTGTTTTTGCTGTTGATTGCATTTTCAAATTTATTTTTAATAAAAATATAAAATTCATTTGAATGCCAATACAATTTATACTAAATATTTTAGATATTTGTTGAAATCTTAGAAATCAATCATGAGTAAAAACCCAATCAGAAAAGATAAAACGTGTTTGAATTGTAGAAATGTTGTCGAAAATAGATTTTGCCCTAATTGTGGTCAAGAAAATACAGATACTCGAAAAACTTTTCACCACTTATTCATACACTTTTTTGAAGATTTAACCCATTATGAAAATGCTTTCTGGAAAACCATAAAAAACCTTCTCCTAAGACCTTCTTCACTCACAAAAGAATATTTATCAGGAAAAAGATTATCCTATCTTGCTCCTGTTAGATTGTATATTTTTATCAGTTTTGTTACCTTTTTTTTAGTTTCTGTTATTCCCAAAAATAAAGATGAAGATTTAATAAAAGAAAACAAAAAAAATGGTAAAAAAGAAACAGTAGTTGGCAATAAGTATGTTAAATTAACGGCCCAAGATAGTTTAAATAAATCTGAATTGACTAAAAATGAAATAAAAGCAATCAACTCAATAATAAATGCAAAATACATCCCAGATGAGGCAAAAGATTCTATTATTTATGAAATAAAAAAATCTCGTGAACTCAAAAACGAGAAGGATGACTCTTTTATGAATTTTGGCTACAGCACTATCAAAGAATTAGATTCGGTTAGAAAAGTAAACCCAAATGAGATAAATGATATTGAATATTGGTTAAGTAAAAAAATTATTCCCCTCAACGAAAAGTATTCTAATAATGAGATAATAGAAAAACTTATAGAGTCTGCAAATCATAATTTTCCTAAAGTTTTGCTTTTGTACATGCCTTTATTTGCTTTTTTTCTATGGTTGTTTCACAATAAAAAAAGATGGTATTATTTTGATCATGGTATATTTACCTTACATTATTTTTCGTTTTTATTGCTTATTTATTTGGTTTTGTATCTATTAACAAAATTCATCGCTCTTTTTGTTGATAATGCTTTCACAAGTTTTCTTGATGGTGCAATTCATTTTATTTGTGTTGTCTGGATGTTTTATTACTTTTTTCCAGCTCATCATCGTTTTTATGGCGAATCAAGAATGATTTCTTTTATAAAAAGTTCAGTATTATTTTTTATAAATATGATTTTCATTTGTATAATACTATTGCTTTTTTTCCTTTATACTTTAATAAATATCCATTAATACTATGAAAAAAATAATTTCAATATTACTTATAACTGTATTATTCATAAGTTGTAGTAGTCAACAAAATAAAAGTTCAGTAACAAGTCTGGTTCCTTATCTAAATAGTATTACTGCCGAAAACCTAAAAACCGACTTAACCATTGTGGCTTCTGATGAAATGGAAGGTCGTGAAACAGGAAGTATTGGTCAGAAAAAAGCTGGTGATTTCTTAATTAGCGAATATAAAAAAAGTGGGATTTCTTTTCCAAAAGGTGCAGATTCTTATTATCAAAAAATTCCTGCAGCCTATTTGAATGCAACAAGAAATGAAGATTTACCCGATTCTGAAAACATCTGGGCATTTATAGAAGGTTCTGAAAAACCCGACGAAATTGTAGTACTTTCAGCTCATTATGATCATGTTGGAATGAAACACGGAGAAATTTATAATGGTGCAGACGATGATGGATCTGGAACTGTTGCATTATTAGAAATTGCAAAAGCAGTACAAAAAGCAAAAAATGAAGGTCACGGACCAAAACGTTCTGTGTTGATACTGCATGTTACTGGCGAAGAACATGGCTTACACGGTTCTAGATATTATTCTGAAAATCCATTATTTCCAATAAGTAAAACAATTACAGATGTAAATATTGATATGATTGGTCGTCGAGACGAGTTTCACAAAAATTCAAATAAGTATATTTATCTTATAGGTTCTGATTATTTATCCTCAGATTTATTTACTATTTGTGAAGAAGCCAATAAAAATTTTACACAACTTGACATTGATTATAAATACAATGATAGAAACGACCCAAATCGTTTTTACTATCGTTCTGACCATTATAATTTTGCTAAAAACGGAATTCCATCAGTATTTCTTTTCAATGGGACACACAAAGATTATCATCAGCCAACAGACGAAGTTAGTAAAATAGAGTTTGATGCTTTGGCAAAAAGAGCGCAATTTGCATTATCTATTGTGTGGGAATTATCTAATAGAGACAAAAGACCAGTTGTAGATAAAGATGGAAATTAATTAAAAACGGCAACATTTTCGCCATCAAAACTTGCAAAAACCATACTTGGATGTGAGTCTTGATGGAAAATTGTTCCGTTTTTATCAATGGCAATTGCACCAGCAAAACCATCATAAGGTTTGAGTTCGTTAAACGTTTTTTCAAATGCTTTTTCTAATGAAAATCCATCAGTAACACGAGTAACTATTTTTGCCGCAGTAGCATTGCTTACAATATCTTCGCCAACACCAGTAAGACTTACTCCGCAAAATTCATTGGCATAATTTCCTGCAACAGTAGCTGAGTCTGATATTCGTCCAGGAATTTCAAACCCTTTTCCTCCAGTAGAAGTTGCAACTGCAAGTTTTCCGTTGGCA
>JAYTVI010000032.1:0-7958 GCA_043744095.1 Flavobacterium sp. | reverse complement strand
TTTTTTTATACTTTTGTTTTTAAGTCAGTTTTATGCTAGACTCTATAGCGTGTTAAGCCATTTGTGTTTGCACGCTATTTTTATATTCTTTATCATATTTTGTTTGGTTTTTAAATAATGTATATGTCATTTCTAGTAATTTTCTTTGTATAGATACTAATGCTTTCATTTTTATTCCGTGTTTAGATACTAATCTTGCGTATAATTCTCTAAAATTTTCATCCCATTTTACAGCTACTAAAGCTGGAAAATGCATTGCTTTTCTAATATTTCTATTTCCTTTTTTGGATATTCTTGGTTTGGCTTTTATTGATGTTCCAGATTGTTTTTCTTTAACATCAAGTCCAGCGTAACTGGTAAGTTGTTTTTTATTTCGTATCAATTCAAAACCATTTGTTTCTGCTAAAATTATAACGGCTGTAAGTTCTCCAACTCCAGGAATAGTCATCATTCTATCTATCTCTATTTTTAAATTATCATCTTTCTTTACAATTCCTGCAATGTCATTCTTTATTTCTTTTTCTTGTTTGTTCAAAAATTTAATTCGTTCATTTATTCTTTTTAAAGTCATAAAATTTGGTTCGGCTTCGGCACTTTCTGCGTGCAATTGGTTCTTTACGATTACTCTTTCTGATACTATTTGATCTCGCTCTCTAGTTAATTGTTGTAAGTTTCTATAGACCATTTTTGGTCGTTTCCAACAATCTAACTTTCTTTCCAATCCAAATCTCGCTATTGCTTCTGAACACGTTTTGTCGGTTACGGTTTTTACGTCTAATGTCCTAAAATAATTACTTATCTTATTTGGCAAAACAATACTAACCTTCAAATTATTTTCATCTAAATAATAGGCAAACTTTTGATGATAAACACCTGTTGCTTCCATTACATAATGAACATCTTTTGATTCTTTGGTCAACTTACTTACCCAATCTATCAAAGACACAAATCCCTTTTCGGTGTTTTTAAAAACCTTGTAAGCATATAAATCAATTGATAAATCCTCATAAAGTCTTCCCACTGTAACCACTAATTCTTTTTGCGCAACGTCAATACCAACTGCTTGTTTTAATTCTTTCATAACTTTAAATTTGTTTAATAAAGTGATGAATCTTCCTTCGTCTTTTCTCCTGATTGGCTATTCTGGATATTAAAGCTTGTTTAATTCCTTACATTCTGTTCAGACTCTAAAAGATAAAAAAGAATGAGGATATTTCTATGTGTCAATATATTTCTTGAATTATTTAAATACATATGTTCTCTCATTACTTATTCACTTAATTCTTCAAATTTATTGACTTTATCAGTTTTAAACAATAACTTTGTAAACATAGGAGTGACATAGATTTTATACTTTTTAAAGAAGTTTCACTTTTTATAGAAAACATAGTTATGTTTTCTAATAATTGTACTAAACAAACTTTTTCTTTGAAACTATATTTTGAAACTTATCCTTTTTTAATATTTTATTTGAGAACATCCAACAGATTATTTTACTCTAATCACAAAATAATTTTTCTTTCCGCTTTGTAACAATACAAATTGATTGTTTATTAAATGTTTGGTGTTTAATTCAAAATTTTCATCGACCTTTTCTTTATTCACTGAAATAGAATTGGCGGTTAGAGCACGTCTTGCTTCACCATTTGATTTGAAAAATCCCGTTTTTTCGTTCAAAACCAATACTATGTTAAGACCGTTATCGATATCATTTCTAGAAATTTCAGCTTGAGGAACGCCATCAAATACTTCTAAAAAAGTAGCTTCGTCTAATTGTTTCAAATCATCGGCTGTTGCATTTCCGAATAAAATATTTGATGCTTGTATTGCTTTTGCTAAATCTTCTTTTGAATATACAAAAGTGGTTACTTCTCCAGCCAATTTGCGTTGTAAAATTCTTAAATGTGGTGCTTCTTTATGCTCTTCAATCAATTTTTTAATAGTTTCTTGAGCTAAGAAAGTGAATATTTTAATATATTTTTCTGCATCAACATCTGTTGTATTCAACCAAAACTGATAGAATTTATATACCGAAGTTTTATCTGATGTTAGCCAAACATTTCCTCCTTCAGATTTTCCGAATTTAGAACCATCTGCTTTTGTAATCAAAGGGCAAGTCATTGCAAATGCTTTTGCATTATCGTTATCAGGATTCATCCTACGAACCAATTCGGTACCTGTAGTGATATTTCCCCATTGGTCACTGCCACCCATTTGAAGCAAACAATTGTAGTGTTTGTGCAAATGATAAAAATCATACCCTTGAATTAATTGGTATGTAAATTCTGTAAACGACATTCCGTCACCTTCGCTAGACAAGCGTTTTTTTACCGAATCTTTTGCCATCATATAGTTTACAGTAATTCGTTTTCCTACTTCACGCGCAAAATCAATGAAGGTAAATGATTTCATCCAATCATAATTATTAACTAGAATTGGTGCGTTTTTTTCGGTAGAATTAAAGTCTAAAAACCGAGATAAAACGCTTTTAATACCAGCAACATTGTGGTTTAAAGTTGCTTCATCTAGAAGGTTTCTTTCGTCAGATTTTCCAGAAGGATCACCAATCATTCCTGTTGCTCCACCAACCAAAGCAATTGGTTTATGTCCAAATTTTTCGAGATGTACCAACAAAATTATAGGAACCAAACTACCAATGTGCAAAGAATCTGAAGTGGGATCAAAACCAATATAAGTTACCGTCATTTCTTTGAGTAATTGCTCTTCTGTTCCAGGCATAATGTCGTGAACCAAACCTCGCCATTGTAATTCTTCTATAATATTTTTCATCTCTAAAACTAATTTGCGCAAATATAGTTTTAATTGTACAATTTGAAAATCGTTCAAACTAATTATCTTTACCAAATGATATTAGTTACAGGTGCAACAGGATTGGTAGGAACTTATTTAGTACTTCATTTAGTTGAAAATGGCGAAAAAGTGCGCGCCATTTATCGTAATTCAGAATCGTTGTCTATAACAAAAACATTTTTTCAATGTCAAGAAAAAGGTCATTTGTTTGAATCTATACAATGGATGCAAGCCGATATTATTGATGTACCTTCGCTTGAAAATGCGTTTGTTGATGTCAAAAAAGTCTATCATTGTGCAGCATTAATTTCTTTTGACCCTTTAGATGAAGAGCAACTTCGCAAAACCAATATCGAAGGAACAGCAAATGTTGTGAATTTTTGTTTGGATCATAAAGTAGAAAAATTGTGTTATGTGAGTTCTATTGCTGCTCTTGGTGATTTGAAAGAACACGAAAATATCGTTACAGAGGAAACAGAATGGAATCCCGAAATATCCCACAGCGATTATGCTATTTCAAAATATGGAGCCGAAATGGAAGTTTGGCGCGCACAACAAGAAGGATTGAAGGTTGTAATAGTAAATCCAGGAGTAATTCTAGGATTTCATAATTCTGACAAAGGAAGCAGTGAGATTTTTTTGAAAATAAAAAAAGGATTGCGGTTTTATACCAGAGGAGCAACAGGTTTTATTTCGGTAACCGATGTTGTAAAAATTATGATTCTTTTAATGAATAGTGAGATAGAAGGAGAGCGATTTATCCTAATTTCTGATAATAAAAAGTATGAAAATCTAGTAAAATCTATTGCAGAAAAACTTAGAGTAAAACTCCCAAACATTGAAGTTGGCACTTTGTTTACATCTATATTTTGGAAAGCAGATTGGGTTTTGGCAAAAATTTTCAAAAAGAAAAGAAGTATGAGTAAAATGATGGCTCAATCCTTGCAGACAAAAGATATATATTCCAATCAAAAAATAATTTCAACATTGAATTATAAATTTCAAAGTTTTGAAGAAACGATTTCAGAAATTTGTAATAACCTAAAATAAAATTTATTTTACTACTCCTTCTTCGTCTGCTGGATTTGAAATTGCTGTTTTGGACTTGCCTCTTTTGTTTTCTAATGAATCTAAATAGGTTTTGTTAGTTTCAATTCGTTTGTTTATTTCTTCATACATTTTTTTATAATTACGAATATCTGAAGCATAATATTGATTGCTTTTTACAAATTGCAAACTATCAATTTTATATTTATCATAGACAAATTGCATTGCATTTATATTTTGTTTTACCCCGTAATTTTGAGTTTTTATTCCTTCAAGAAGGGCTAAATCATAGATAATATCAACCATCTTATTTTGTTCGATAAGATTTTTAGGTTTTGATATAGCTTCTTGTTTACAACTATAAAACAGTAGAGTTATACATAAAAAAAAGACAATTTTTTTCATTTCAAATAATTTATCTATCAAAAAGTAAACGTTTCCCGAATGGAATATCTTTTACTTTAAAGTTGTTATACACCAAATTTCCATTTACAAATGTATGTGTAATTCTTGATTTAAAAGTAAATCCTTCAAAAGGCGACCAACCACATTTTGCTAAAATATTTTCTTTTTTCACACTCCAAGGCAAACCAGGATTTACAATAACTAAATCAGCATAATAGCCTACTTTTATGTAACCTCTTTTTTCGATTTTGAAAACAATTGCAGGATTATGAGCCATTTTTTCAACAATTTTCGGAATACTTATTTTTCCTTGATGAAAAGCTTCAAACATTGCAATTACAGCATGTTGAACCAACGGACCGCCAGAAGGAGCTTTTAGATAAGGTTGTAGTTTTTCTTCAAGGGTATGTGGCGCATGATCGGTAGCAATAACATCTATACGATCATCAAGCAAGGCTTCCCATAATACTTTTCTATCGTTTTCAGTCTTTACTGCGGGATTCCATTTTATAAAATTACCTTTTGTAGCATAATCATCATTAGTAAACCAAAGATGGTGAATACATACTTCGGCAGTTATTTTTTTGTCTTTCAAAGGAATTTTATTACTAAACAAATCCATTTCTTTTGCAGTAGAAAGATGAAAAACGTGAAGTCGAGCACCCGTTTTTTTTGCTAAAGCTATTGCTTTTGATGATGAAAGAAAGCAAGCTTCTTCGCTTCGAATAAGATGATGTAACGTTACTGGAATATCATCACCATATTCTTCTTTGTATTTTTTTAAATTAAGTTTAATAGTTTCTTCATCCTCACAATGGACCGCAATAAGCAACGAAGTACTTGAAAATATTTTTTCTAAAGTTGAATCATTATCAACCAACATATTGCCAGTTGAAGAGCCTAAAAATATTTTTATTCCAGCAACATTTTTCGGATTTGTTTTCAAAACTTCGTCAAGATTATCATTTGTTGCACCCATCATAAACGAAAAATTTGCATATGATTTTGTGGCTGCAATTTGATATTTTTCTTCTAGTATATCTTGGGTTATTGCATTTGGAATCGTGTTGGGCTGTTCAATAAAAGAAGTAATTCCGCCAGCAACAGCAGCTTTAGACTCAGATTCAATATCGCCTTTGTGTGTTAATCCGGGTTCTCTAAAATGCACTTGGTCATCAATCGCACCAGGAATTAAATAATTTCCTTCGGCATCAATTATTTTGGTGTTAACTGATTTTACACTAATACTTTCGGCTATTTCTACAATGTATTCGTTTTCAATTAAAACATCACCTTCAAAAATAGTTCCTTCGTTTACAATTTTAGCATTCTTGATTAAAAAACTATTCATTTCTTTTTTATAACTGATTTAATAACTTTCTAAATCTTAAAGAGATAACTCCAAAAACAGCTTCTTTTATTATGGCATTGCTCATTTTTGATTGTCCTTTTGTACGGTCAGTAAAAATAATGGGCACTTCTTCTATTTTAAAATTTTTGGCAAATGCTCTGTATTTCATTTCAATTTGAAAAGCATAACCTATAAATTTAATTTTATCAATATTAATATTTTCTAATACAATACGTTTATAGCAAATAAAACCAGCAGTCGCATCATGAATTTTCATACCGGTGATAAATTTTACATAAACCGAAGCAAAATAAGACATTAAAACCCTGCTCAAAGGCCAATTGACAACATTTACACCAGTTACATATCGAGAACCAATCGCTACATCAGCAGCATTAAAATGACATGCGTTATACAGTTTCTCTAAATCGTTTGGATTATGAGAAAAATCAGCATCCATTTCGAAAATATAATCATATTTTCTGCTCAATGCCCATTTAAATCCGTGTACATAAGCAGTTCCTAATCCAGATTTTTTATTTCTTTTTTCAAGAAATAACCTTCCTTGAAATTCATTTTGTAAAAAAATGACTTTGTCAGCTGTGAAATCTGGCGAATTATCATCAACAACCAAAACATCAAAAGTTTTATGCAATGATAGTATTGCTCTTACGATACTTTCAATGTTTTCAATCTCGTTATAGGTTGGAATTATAACAATACAATCACTCATAATTTATTTTCAAATACAACGCAAAAATAAACTTTTTAATATTGTTGCTTCATAATAAAATGATAATAAAAAGAACAAATGTTAAAATATTAAATTTAAATATTTAATAAAGAGAATTAAAAACTCGAAATAATAAACTGTATCAAAGCAATAAAATTAGTAATTTTGTCGAGTTATGATTGAGAACGTACTACAGCCAAGAATACTTGAACCTAGAGATTGGGCTACAGTTTTGTTTGTGCTATCTTTTGCAATGATAGCAATTTCTAAAACTGCATTCGAAAACAGATTTCATGAATTTTTAAAATTAATAGTTTCCGATAAATACATAAAAATGTATCGTGACAGCACAAATTTAATGAGTGGTTTCACTATTCTGTTATTTATTATTCACCTTATTTCGTTGTCATTTTTTATACAATTAATCCTCGCTAGTTTTGGATATGCTTCTAAAACAGATTGGATATTATTTATACAGATTTTTACTTTTTTAACAGTTTTTATACTGTCAAAATTTTTAATCGAAAAGATTATTGCCACCTCTTTTGACATTGAAGAATTTACTGAACAATACAATTTGCAGAAAGTTAGTTACAGAACTTATATAGGATTATTGTTATTGCCCATAAATGTAGTCTTGTTTTATAATAACATTATGCCGTTATATCTAATATATGCACTTATAGTTGTGATTTTAGCAATAAACATATTAACATATGCAATTTCTTTAAAGAATTATCAAAATTTACTATTTGGTAAGTTGTTTTATTTTATTTTATATCTTTGCGCACTTGAAATAGCACCCTACTATTTTATGTATTATTGGTTTACAAAAAGTTAGCACATTAGAAAATGTCAAATATGAAAGTGAAAACAATTTTGGTGTCACAACCGGAGCCTAAAGTAGAGAATTCTCCTTATTTTGAGCTACAACAAAAACATAAAGTAAAAGTTGATTTCAGACCTTTTATACACGTTGAAGGTGTCAATGCAAAAGATGTTAGACTTCAAAAAATAGATCTTAATAATTTCACAGCAATTATTTTAACTAGTAAAAATTCTGTAGATCATTTTTTTAGAGTGGCTGAAGAAATGCGTTTTAAAGTACCTGAAGGTTTAAAATATTTTTGTCAATCTGAGGCAGTTGCTTTTTATTTACAAAAGTATGTGGTATACAGAAAAAGAAAAATATATGTAGGTCAGAAAGATTTTGCAGATATGTCTACTTTAATCAAAAAGTATAAAGAAGAAAAATTTTTGTTGCCAGCATCAGATCAATTAAATGCAGATGCACCACAAACATTAAACAATCTTAAAGTAAATTGGTCACAAGCTATTTTTTATAAAACAGTAATGAGTGATTTGTCTGATTTGGCAGATGTTTATTATGATATATTAGCATTTTTTAGTCCGACAGGAATAAAATCATTGTTTATGAATTTTCCTGATTTTGAACAAAAAGAGACAAGAATTGCAGTTTTTGGCAGTACTACTCAAAAAGAAGCTTTAGAGCACGGTTTGCGTATAGATATTTTAGCACCAACACCAGAAACACCGTCTATGACTATGGCTTTAGAAAAATATATAGCCGAAGCAAATAAAGGGAAATAA
>JAYTVI010000031.1:0-30717 GCA_043744095.1 Flavobacterium sp. | reverse complement strand
AAAATAATTATAAAAAAACCTGCTAGAAAATAAATTCCAGCAGGTTTTGTTTTTTAATACTGTAATAAATTATTTTGTAAACAACAATTCTCTGTATTTTGTTAAAGTCCAGATTTCGTCATCGACCAAAAGTTCTAATGTATCACAATGATCTCTAATGGTTTCAAAATAAGGTTTTACCTTATTGCAATAGTCTTCTGCCATTTTTTGCGCATCTGTTAGTGCATTTGCTTTTCTTCTGGCGTCAGTCATTGCTTCTACTTTGGTATTGATTCCTTCGATGTGAGACGAAATTTCTTTTATCAAAACAATTTGTTCTTTTGCAATTTTTTCAAAATCTTTTCCGAAAATTTCTTTCAAACCACGAACATTTTCAATCAAAGTATTTTGGTAACGAATCGCTGTAGGAATAACGTGATTACGAGCAATATCGCCTAGAACTCTTCCTTCAATTTGAATTTTCTTAGTATATTCTTCCAATTCAATTTCGTATCGAGCTTCAACCTCAACGTGATTCATAATTTTCATTTCAGAAAATAAATCCAAAGCTTGTTTTGATGCTCTCGCTTTTAATGCTTCTGGAGTAGTTTTGAAATTACTCAAACCCCGTTTTTTGGCTTCTTTTTCCCAAGCATCGCTGTATCCGTCACCTTCAAAAAGGATTTTCTTAGATTGTTTGATATATTCTCTTAAAACATTAAATATTGCTTCGTCTTTTTTCAAATCTTTCTTATCTATCAGTGCATCTACTTCTTTTTTGAAATCGATTAATTGTTTGGCAACAATCGTGTTTAAAGTCGTCATTGCATTGGCACAATTTGCAGAAGAACCTACAGCTCTAAACTCAAATTTGTTACCAGTAAAAGCAAAAGGTGATGTTCTATTTCTATCTGTATTGTCTAAAAGTACGTCTGGAATTTTACCAACTACATTTAATTTTAAATCTGTTTTTTCTTCTGGAGATAATTTTCCGTCGGTTACACCTTCTAATTCTGCTAAAACTTTTGTCAATTGTTGTCCGATAAATACCGAAATAATTGCTGGAGGTGCTTCATTTGCACCCAAACGGTGATCATTACTTGCAGTTGCAATTGCACCACGCAATAATGCTTCATACGTATCTACTGCTTTTATTGTATTGATAAAGAAAGTCAAAAATTGCAAGTTGCTCATTGGCGTTTTTCCAGGACTCAATAAGTTAACTCCTGTATCTGTTGCCATCGACCAGTTATTGTGTTTACCAGAACCGTTAACCCCTTTGAATGGTTTTTCGTGAAAAAGTACTTTCAAATCGTGACGTTCTGCTACTTTTTGCATGACATCCATCAACAAGCAGTTGTGGTCTACAGCCAAGTTGGTTTCTTCAAAAATTGGCGCTAACTCAAACTGATTTGGTGCTACTTCGTTATGACGTGTTTTTACCGGAATACCAAGTAACATACATTCTTGCTCTAAATCTCTCATATATGTTAACGCACGAGTCGGAATAGAACCAAAATAGTGATCGTCTAATTGTTGTCCTTTTGCAGAAGTATGTCCTAATAAAGTTCTTCCAGTCATTGCAAGATCTGGACGAGAATTTGCCAAAGATTTATCGACCAAGAAATATTCTTGTTCCCAACCCAAAGTGGCAGTAACTTTTTTTACATTTTTGTCAAAATATTTACAAACATCTGTTGCAGCATCATCCATTGCAGATAAAGCTCTCAATAACGGAATTTTATTATCTAATGCTTCTCCTGTGTAGGAAATAAAAACAGTAGGAATACACAAAGTAGTTCCGAAAATAAATGCCGGAGAAGTTGGATCCCAAGCTGTATATCCACGTGCTTCAAATGTATTTCTGATTCCACCATTTGGGAAAGAAGATGCATCTGGTTCTTGTTGCACTAATTGTCCGCCACCAAATTTTTCTACTGGATCACTACCATCATATGATGTTTCAAAAAAAGCATCATGTTTCTCAGCTGTTGTTCCTGTAAGTGGTTGAAACCAATGGGTATAATGTGTTACGCCTTTTGCTAAAGCCCATTCTTTCATTCCCATTGCAATATAATCTGCTAATTTTCTGTCAATTTTTGTTCCGTGCTGTACAGCATCTTTTACTCCTTTATAGGCATCCGAAGTCAAATATTGCTTCATTGCTTTATCATTAAAAACATTAGAACCGAAAATAGTTGATTTTTTATCGGTTTCTTCAAATTTAACTGGAATTCTGTTTGATGCTTCTTTTAAAGCTTGAAAACGTAATGTTGCCATAAAAATTTATTTTTTTTGTTATACCCTATTAATTTGATACAAAAATATAAAAATTTTTACATAAAAATTATTTACACCCTATTTTTTTATAGGTATAGCAAATTTTTCGATGAAAAGCAACGAAAAATAGATGATATACATTATAATTAAATTAACTTGTACTTCAAACGGTATGAATTATATTTGCTAAATCTTTAAAACGAAACAAAATGATTATTTGGATTTTATTTTTGGCTTTAGTTTTTCTATTTCTAGCCTTAGATTTAGGAGTATTCAATAAAACACCACATATTATTAGCACCAAAGAAGCTAGTAAATGGACAGCTATTTGGGTTTCTTTCTCTTTTGCATTTTCGGGTGTAATATACTGGATTTACACAACCAATTATATAGATAATCCAGATCATTTGAAGCCAACTACAGCAATGATTAAATATATTACCGGGTATTTAATCGAACTTTCCTTGAGTATTGATAACATTTTTGTAATTGCTATTATTTTTGCTTCTTTCAAAATTCCTCAAAAATACCAACATCGAGTTTTGTTTTGGGGAATACTTGGCGCCATAGTTTTTAGAGGTTTGATGATATTTTTTGGGGTAATGCTTATCCATAAATTTAGTTGGACAACCTATTTGTTTGGTGCATTTTTAATTTTCACTGCAGTAAAGATGTTGTTTACAAAAGACGAACCCGATTTTGAACCAAAAGATTCGTTTGTATACAAACTTTTAGGAAAAATAATGCCAATTACTTCTCATACTGATAAAGAGCATTTTTTTATAAAAAAAGATAATAAAAATTATGCTACGCCTCTTTTTGTAGCTTTGATTGTAATTGAAGTAATGGATGTTTTGTTTGCAGTTGATAGCGTACCTGCAATTCTTGCCATAACATCAGATCCTTTTTTGGTTTTTAGCTCTAATATTTTTGCCATTTTAGGATTGCGTTCTATGTATTTCTTTTTAGCAAATATGTTAGCCAAATTCAGCTATTTAGAATTTAGTTTGATTGCTATTTTGAGTTTTGTTGGTCTAAAAATGTTATTACACGACTATATCGAAGTTCCAGAATGGGCATCATTAGGATTTATAGCTGTTGCCTTATCAATTGGTATTTATGTATCGTTTCATAAAAGTAAAAACGAAACTGAAGTCTGAATTTTTAAGACATAAAAAAACTGTCTATTTCTAGACAGTCTTTTCAGTTGATTTTTTTTACTAATTCAATATTTTTATTTTTGAATCATCAATATGATAAGCTTTTATAACGGCATTATAATCATTTAAATCTAATGCAGCAGTTCCTTTATTTGAAAAATAACCCGGAATAATTACTATTCTAAAAGTTTGATTATTAATATAATTTGGTGTAGAAGCAATATCATAATTTCCTCCTGCATATATTGTAAAATCTTTTCTACTAAAATCAAAATCATAATCTAATTCGCCTTGATTTAAATATAATGTTCTAGGAATTGGTTGCCAAATTGGTGTTTGACTATCTATTGTACCTGATAATCTGTAAATCAAGACTACATCAGAATCATATATTTGCGGGTTTAAAGTTCTGTATAAGTTATAGCCTATTTGAGAATCATAATTAAAATTTACATTTAATAATTCAAAAACTTCTGCTTCAACATTTGTTCCATCTTGACCAGGAACACCTTGTGGACCTTCGCAACTTGATAAAAATGTTGCACTAACTATTGCTAAAAGTAAAAATATTCTTTTCATGATTTCATAGTTTTAATTGATTTATAAAGGTATTCCAAATTTCAAGCCAAAAAAACATTTTGTTACAACTTTAATAAAAATAAAATAAATTACTTTTGTAAATATGAAATGAGCATAACGGAAATGCGATACATACACCGATAATGATATGCAAATTACATATGACCGTTAAAAAACAATAAATATCAACATATGAAACTATATATGGTATTATTGGGTTGCAGACCCAAAGGAAGATATACAGAACAGCACGATATTTTTTTTGGAATTGCAAATTCATTAAAAGAATTAATTCCATCAATGAAACGGTTTTGGGCAGAAGCAAAAGGTCAAATTCATATAGATGTTTGGAGAGAAGTAACCTCTGTTGATGGTTATGCTATAAATGTAGTTCCAACGAATAAAGAAGTTAAAAATGAAAAACAACTTTTTTTTATAAACCTTGGTGGTTATAAGCAAAATGAGTTTAATGAATTTCATTATAAATTGTTGACTGTCGCTACTACTTTGGGTGAAGCTGCAAAGAAATCTAAGGAAACTTTATTTTATAAACATAATGGTTTCAAAGGTGCAACATCGCATATTGATGATAAATTTGGTGTAGATGTTGATGATCTTTATAATGTAAAAGAGATTTTAGAGCTAGATGTAAAAGAAAAATTTGGCATTCAAATTGCAAAATCTAATGAGCAATTATCAGAAGATATTTTGCATATTGGTTATTTGAAATTAGATAAAATAGACTAATTATGGGAAGAAATAATGAAAAGAATATCAAAATTCACAATGACAAACTTCATAAAAAACAAAGTAAAGTAAAAAATAGTAAAATAGAACGTGCTGAAAAATTGAAAGAAATTCTAAAAAAATTCAATTCAGAAAACCAAATAAATAATTTATTTAACAAAAAAATCCCATCTAAAAATAGACAGGATTTCAATTATTATTAAGTGAAAATTATTTCCCCATTTTTGCTTTCAACGCTTTTTTCTTATCACTCATTTCTAACGCACCATAAACATTTAACAAAGTTGTTGCCACGTCTTCATTTTTTGGAGATAATTCGTATGCTTTTTCTAAAAATGGAAGTGCATCATTAAAAATGACATTTCTTTGACCTTTTAGTACTTCGTATCTTTTATTATCTTTTTCAGAAGTACCTAGCTTATTTATTTCGTCAATAATTTTTTTGTCGGCATCCAATTTCAAGATAGCTAAATTCAAATAAGCATTTACATAATCTGGTTTGATTGCAATGGCTTTTTTATAATAACTCTCAGCACTTGATGCATCAGTTTTTGAAGAAATTACTCCTAAATTGTATAACAAATCAGCATCATTAGGATTTTTTTCTAAAACCTGAGTGATTAATGTTTTATACGTTTTATAATCTTCTAAATTCAAATATAAATCTGCTTCAGAAATTGCTAAAGCGGTATCGTCTGGATTAGCTTCTCTTGCTTCTTTCAAAGCTGTTTTTGCCTCTTCCGTTTTTCCTTTTTCAACAAGAATTAAAGCTATGTTTTTGTATATCTCACCTCTTTTTGAAGGAACATTCTCGTCTCTTGGATTTGAATATAATTTCAATTTTACTTTTTGATCTCTGTCAGCTTTTGCTGCAGTATTTGATCCAAAAAATTCTTCTTGTTCAGAAACTACACTTTTTGCAAAATACGAAGTGCTTTCGCCAGAAAAATTAAGTTTCTTAAGTTCACCATAGTAAGTTAAAGCAGTATCGTAATCTTTGGCATTAACGGCATAATTAGCTGCATAATACAGTTTTTCCATGTCGGTTTTGTCTAAATCATAAACTGCTTTCAACTTTGCTGATGCTACTGCATAATTTTTGTTAGTTCCTTCTTGAATAGCACTATTGATTAACTTACCTTTAATATCTGCTATAGCTGTATTTGCTTGTTCAGAATATTTTGATTTTCCGCTTGATTTTTCAACAGCTAGTAATTCAAGATATGCATTTGCTGCATCTGTTTGATTTTTTGATGCTTCAATATTTTTATTAGCTAAATCTAATAATGCATTCCCTTTTACAAAATAATATTGTGCTTTCTCAGCATCTGTAGCATTTGCCATAACAGATTCGGCTTGCATCAAAATAGTTTTTGCTTCTGCAGCGTTTCCTCCTTTTAATGCTTTTTCGGCTGCTTTTATTTGATCTTTTTGGGCAAAAGCAGATACCGAAATCAATACTGATGAAGCAAGGATTAAATAGTTACTTTTCATTTACTTAAGTTTAAATTAATTAATTTTTAAAATCAGATTCAAATACTATACCTAAATCGAAAAAGATTTAGAAATTGTGTTTAAATTTTTATTCTTCGTCAGAATCGTCTTCGTCAGAATCATCAGCATCATCTTCGTCTATAACTTCATCATCTTCTTCATCATCATCTTCTCCACCTTCGTCTTCTAAGATTTCTAATACTGGTTTTACTCTTTCTATAACTTCTGTTTCAATTACGTTTCCGTCTTCATCAACTATAACTTCGGCAACATCATCTTTCATTACTTTTGTTACAGCTGCAATAGAATCGTTTCCTTTGATGTTTATTAATTTTACACCTTGTGTTGCTCTTCCCATTACACGTAAATCTTCAACTGCCATTCTTATTGTCAATCCAGATTTATTAATAATCATTAAATCATCTGCATCTGTTACTGAATTTATAGAAATTAATTTTCCTGTTTTTTCAGTTATGTTTAATGTTTTTACTCCTTTTCCTCCACGATTGGTAATTCTATATTCGTCAAGTGATGAACGCTTTCCGTAACCATTTTCGGCAACGACAAGAATTTCACTTTCCATATCGTTTACAGTAACCATACCTATTACTTCGTCTGTATCATCTTTTAAAGTAATACCACGAACTCCAGAAGCTGTTCTTCCCATAGGTCTTGTTTTTGTTTCTTCAAAACGAACTAATTTACCCGATTTTACAGCCAAAATAATTTGACTTTCACCATTGGTTAATTGAGCTTCCAATAATTCATCTCCATCTTTTATGGTAATGGCAGCAACACCATTGACACGAGGTTTAGAATATTTATCTAATGAAGTTTTTTTAACTTGACCTTTTTTGGTCACCATAATTAGGTTATGACTATTGGTATACTCTTTATCTTTTAAATCTTGAGTACAGATAAATGCTTTTACTTTATCATCACTTTCAATGTTGATAAGGTTTTGCAAAGCTCTACCTTTCGCTGTTTTACTTCCTTCTGGAATTTCGTAAACACGCATCCAGAAACATTTTCCTTTTTGGGTAAAAAACATCATGTATTGGTGATTTGTAGCCACGTACATATGCTCTAAGAAATCTTGATCTCTTGTTCCTGCGCTTTTTTGTCCTACTCCACCTCTATTTTGTGTTTTGTATTCTGTAAGATTTGTACGTTTGATATAACCTGCGTGAGAAATTGTAATAACTACATTTTCGTCGGCAATTAAATCTTCAATACTTACATCTCCTCCAGCATATTCTATTGTTGAACGACGAGCATCGCCATATTTATCACGTATTTCTATTAATTCTGTTTTGATTAATTCCATACGCAATTCTTTGCTTGCTAATAATGCCTTTAATTCTTCAATTAATTTCATTATTTCTTCATACTCTGCTCGAAGTTTGTCTTGCTCAAGTCCTGTTAATTGACGCAAACGCATTTCAACAATGGCGCGAGATTGAATGTCTGAAAGTTTGAAACGTTCTATTAATTTTTCTCTAGCTTCTTCTGTGTTTTTTGAGCTTCTGATTAATGCAATTACTTCATCAATATTGTCTGAAGCGATGATTAATCCTTCCAGAATATGTGCTCTTTCTTCTGCTTTACGTAATTCAAATTGTGTTCTTCTAACTACAACATCGTGTCTGTGCTCTACAAAATAATGAATCAAATCTTTTAGATTCAACATTTGAGGACGACCTTTTACTAATGCAATATTATTAACACTAAAAGACGATTGTAGTTGAGTGAATTTGTATAACGTATTTAATACTACATTTGGTACTGCATCACGCTTTAGAATATATACGATACGCATACCGTTTCTATCTGACTCATCACGAATGTTAGCAATTCCGTCTATTTTTTTGTCGTTTACTAAATCAGCAGTTTTTTTTATCATTTCTGCCTTATTTACTTGATAAGGAATTTCAGAAACAATAATTGATTCTCTACCATCAACTTCTTCAAAACTAACTTTTGCACGCATCACAATTCTACCACGACCAGTTTTGAATGCTTCACGAACACCATCATAACCATAAATCACGCCACCAGTAGGAAAATCTGGAGCTTTTACGTGGTTAATTAACTCATCAATTTCAATATCATTGTTATCAATATAAGCCAATGTTCCATCAATAACTTCAGTAATGTTATGAGGTGCCATATTGGTAGCCATACCTACTGCAATACCTGACGCACCGTTTATTAATAAATTCGGAACACGAGTTGGCATTACTGTTGGCTCATATAAAGTATCGTCAAAGTTTAGTTTAAAATCTACTGTTTCTTTGTCAATATCTGCCATAATGTCTTCTGACATTTTTTTCATTCTAGCTTCAGTGTATCGCATTGCTGCAGGACTATCACCATCTACTGAACCAAAGTTACCTTGACCATCTATTAGAAGATAACGCAAACTCCATTCTTGAGCCATACGAACCATAGCATCATAAACTGATGTATCACCGTGAGGGTGATATTTACCAAGTACTTCTCCGACAATTCTAGCGGATTTTTTATGAGCTCTATTAGAAAAAACTCCTAAATCATACATTCCGTATAACACTCTTCTGTGTACTGGTTTTAAACCATCGCGTACATCAGGTAATGCTCTTGAGACAATAACAGACATCGAATAATCGATGTATGCTGATTTCATTTCATCTTCAATGTTAATTGGAATTAACTTTTCTCCGTCAGACATATTATATAATTATATTAAAAATTTATTTAAATTAAAAAATCCTGCTAATATAAACTTTTTCGATTGTTTTTTGGGCAAAAACAAGGAGAAATTTATACGATTTATTAACAAAATAAGGTTGATTTTCGGTTGATAAGTTAGTAGTCATTTGGCTTTTATTATTAAATATTTTTTTGTCAATTAGCTGACAGTAGATTTAGAGCGGAATAGTTTTTGTAATTGCATCGTTATAATCACTAAATTTACATTACCAAACTTATAATTATGGATGATAATTTTTCACCAAGAGTAAAAGATGTTATAACCTACAGTAAAGAAGAAGCTTTGCGACTAGGTCACGACTTTATTGGAACTGAGCATTTAATGTTAGGTATTCTAAGAGATGGAAATGGTAAAGCTATTACTATTCTCAATAATTTATCTGTTGATTTAGATCATTTGAGACGGAAAGTAGAAATCTTAAGTCCTGCAAATCCGAATATATTAACAAATAACGAAAAGAAAAACTTACACTTAACTCGCCAAGCTGAGCGTGCTTTAAAAACAACTTTTCTAGAAGCAAAAGTTTTTCAAAGCACTTCAATAAGTACGGCGCATTTATTGTTATGTATTTTAAGAAATGAAAACGATCCTACAACCAAGCTATTGAATAAACTGAAAATTGATTATGATTTAGCTAAAGAACAATATTTGAATATGACACCAAACGAACAACAATTTTTAGAAAACTTGCCGCGAAACGAGTCATTTAATGATGATTCAAATCAAGATGACAATTTAAAAGAAGGTAATTTTAATAATCCTGCCAATAAGTCTAACAAAAAATCTAAAACACCTGTTTTAGATAATTTTGGTCGCGATTTAACAGAAATGGCAGAAGAAGGTAAACTCGATCCTGTTGTGGGTCGTGAAAAAGAAATAGAACGTGTTTCTCAAATTTTGAGCAGAAGAAAGAAAAATAATCCGCTCTTAATAGGCGAACCTGGGGTTGGTAAATCTGCCATCGCAGAAGGATTGGCTTTGCGTATCATTCAGAAAAAAGTATCACGTATACTTTTCAACAAACGTGTAGTAACATTAGATTTGGCAAGTTTAGTTGCAGGAACTAAATACCGAGGACAATTTGAAGAGCGTATGAAAGCAGTTATGAATGAATTAGAAAAAAATGACGATATCATTCTTTTTATTGACGAAATTCATACAATTGTTGGTGCTGGTGGGGCAACTGGTTCTCTTGATGCTTCAAATATGTTTAAACCTGCTTTAGCAAGAGGAGAAATTCAATGTATTGGTGCAACAACTCTTGATGAATACCGTCAATATATAGAAAAAGATGGTGCACTAGAAAGACGTTTTCAAAAAATCATTGTCGAACCTACTTCTGTAGCTGAAACAATTACAATTCTGAACAATATCAAAAACAAATATGAAGACCATCATAATGTAACTTATACTGATGAAGCTATTGAGGCTTGTGTAAAATTGACCAATAGATATATGTCTGAACGATTCCTTCCTGACAAAGCAATTGATGCACTGGACGAAGCAGGATCAAGAGTACACATTACAAATATTGAAGTTCCAAAACAAATATTAGACTTAGAACGACAATTAGAAGAAGTGAGAGAATTGAAAAATTCTGTAGTCAAAAAACAAAAATATGAAGAAGCTGCAAAACTTCGAGATGATGAAAAACGTATCGAAAAAGATTTAGCCATCGCTCAAGAACAATGGGAAGAAGATTCTAAAAGTAATCGTATTTTAGTTACCGAAGACAATGTTGCAGATGTCGTTTCTATGATGACAGGAATTCCTGTAAATCGTATTGCCCAAACAGAAAGCAATAAATTGGCTAATCTACCTGAACTCATTCAAGGAAAAGTTATTGGACAAAATGATGCTGTTTTAAAAATTGCTCGTTCTATACAAAGAAATCGTGCAGGATTGAAAGACCCAAACAGACCAATTGGTTCCTTTATTTTCTTAGGACAAACTGGTGTTGGAAAAACACAATTGGCAAAAGTGTTGGCAAAAGAATTATTTGATTCTGAAGATGCCTTAATCAGAATTGATATGAGTGAATATATGGAAAAATTCTCTATATCACGATTAGTAGGTGCGCCTCCAGGATATGTTGGTTATGAAGAAGGTGGACAATTGACCGAAAAAGTGAGAAGAAAACCATATTGCGTTGTACTTTTAGACGAGATAGAAAAAGCTCATCCAGATGTTTTCAATATGTTATTGCAAGTTTTAGACGATGGTTACCTCACTGATAGTTTAGGAAGAAAAATCGATTTTAAAAACACAATTATTATTATGACTTCTAATGTTGGCGCACGTCAACTTAAAGATTTTGGTCAAGGAGTTGGTTTTGGAACTGCTGCAAAAGTGGCTCAAGCAGATGATAATTCTAAAAGTATTATCGAAAATGCATTGAAAAAAACATTTGCTCCTGAATTTTTGAACCGTATCGATGATGTAATCGTCTTTAATGCTTTAGAAAAACATGATATTGATTTGATTATTGAAATTGAATTAAAAAAACTATATGGTAGAATCAATGAATTAGGCTATAATTTAAGTTTATCAGACAAAGCAAAAGCCTTTATAGCAGAAAAAGGTTTTGACAGACAATTTGGAGCAAGACCATTAAAAAGAGCTATTCAAAAATATGTTGAAGACGCTTTGGCAGAAGAAATAATTACTTCTAAAATAAGCACTGGAGACGAAATATTTATGGATATTGAAGAAGGTGCGCAAGAATTGACCGTTCAAGTCAAAAAAGCACAAAAACCAACAAAATAATAAATTAATTTAAATTCATTAGCCATCAAATTCATTATATGTAACATCACAAAGATGTATATGATTGAATTTGGTGGCTTAAATTTTATAAAATGCCACAGAATAAAGTAATACTTGGAAGCGAAGAGTGGTTTTCTTTTCCTGATTTAGGAATTCCAACAATAAAAGCACGTGTAGATTCTGGAGCAAAAACTTCTGCCTTACACGCCATCAATATTTCTCCTTTTTTAAAAGATGGAAATAATTGGGTGAAATTTGATATCAATCCGATTCAGAAAAATTTAAAAACAGTAATACATTGTCAAGCTCCATTGGTAGATAAAAGAATTGTAAAAAGTTCTAGTGGTTTTCGCGAACAACGTTATGTTATTCAGACCACTTTAGATATTGGAAATTCTAGTTGGCCAATCGAAATGACATTGACCAATCGAGATTCAATGGGGTTTAGAATGCTTTTAGGACGAGAAGCAATGAGTGGTAGAGTTTTGGTAGATCCTGAACAAAATTATTTACTAGGGCAAGCTTCGGTTGATAATATAAAAGAAATATACAAAAACGCGGTTCAATCTTCAACTGGATTACGAATCGGGCTTTTGGCAAGTAATCCAGAATTGTATAGCAACAAAAGAATAATGGAGTCTGGTGAAGCTCGTGGACACGAAATGCATTTTCTAAACATCAAAGAATGTTATATGAAATTGGATGCTACCAAACCAGAAATTCATTACCGTGGCGGAAAAATACTAGATGATTTTGATGCAATAATTCCGAGAATTAGACCTAGTATTACCTTTTATGGTTGTGCTTTGACCAGACAGTTTGAAGCCATGAAAGTATATTGCTTAAATTCGTCTACAGCTATAACACAATCTCGCGACAAATTATACTCTTTACAACTTTTGCTAAATCACGGAATAGAAATTCCAACTACAGGATTTGCCAATTCGCCATTAGATACTGATGATTTGATAAAAATGGTTGGTGGTTCTCCTTTAATTGTAAAATTATTAGAAGGAACTCAAGGAAAAGGAGTTGTATTGGCAGAAACAAAAAAAGCGGCAGAGAGTGTTATTAATGCTTTCAAAAGTTTAAATGCCAATATATTAGTTCAAGAATTTATAAAAGAAGCCAACGGAAAAGATATTCGTTGTTTTGTAATTGACGGTAAAGTTGTAGCCGCCATACAAAGAGAAGCATTGCCTGGTGAGTTTAGAGCTAATATCCATTTGGGTGGAACTGCTTCGATTGTAAAAATCACTTCTGAAGAAAAGAAAATTGCAATTAGAGCAGCAAAAGCAATGGACTTGAGAGTAGCTGGTGTAGATATTATTCGATCTTCAAAAGGACCATTATTACTTGAAGTAAATTCTTCTCCTGGTCTTGAAGGTATAGAAGGTGCTACAAATAAAGATATTGCAGGCGAAATGATTCTTGCAATAGAAAAAAATATTAAACTAAAGAAATAATACCAACTACAATGAATCCATATCTAGATATAATTGTTAGAAGCATTTCTGTATATCTATTTATGCTTTTTGCCTTGCGGATTTTTGGTAAAAAAGAATTGTCTCAACTTAATCCTGCAGATATAATTTTAATCTTATTGATAAGTAATTCTGTACAAAATGCAATGGTTGGTTCTAACACTAGCTTATTAGGAGGTTTAGCTGCTGCAAGTGTACTTTTTGTTTTGAATTTTATTTTAAAAAAATTAATGTTTAAATCTAAATTGCTAAAAAAAATAATTCAGGATAAGCCTGTTATATTAATTCATGATGGCAATTTAGATTTTAAAACATTAACTAGATTAGATATTACCTCAGACGAATTGCGAGAAGCAATGCGTGAACATGGTGTTGAACATTATAAAGATGTAAAACTTGCTATGCTAGAAATTGATGGCACTATCAGTATTGTTACTGGCGAGCATAATTTGAAACAAACTCAATTTAAACGAAAACGAGTTCATAAAAATTTAAGTACGTTTTAAAGTATTATCCCATTATTTCTTTAACCTTTTTTCCTATTTCTGCAGGAGAGTCTACAACGTGAATTCCACATTCTCTCATGATACGTTTTTTTGCTTCGGCAGTATCGTCAGAACCTCCAACAATTGCACCAGCGTGACCCATAGTTCTACCTTTAGGAGCAGTTTCTCCAGCAATAAATCCTACTACTGGTTTTCTGTTTCCGTCAGCTTTAATCCATTTTGCAGCATCAGCTTCTAGTTGACCTCCAATTTCACCAATCATAACAATACATTTGGTTTCTGGATCATTCATTAATAACTCTACAGCAGCTTTTGTAGTAGTTCCTATAATTGGATCTCCTCCAATACCAATTGCAGTCGTTATACCCATACCTTGTTTTACAACTTGGTCTGCAGCTTCATAAGTTAACGTTCCTGATTTAGAAACAATCCCAACATTTCCTTTTTTGAAAACAAAACCTGGCATGATTCCAACTTTTGCTTCACCAGGAGTGATAATTCCGGGACAATTTGGGCCAATTAGTGTACAATTTCTGGTTTTAATATATTCATTTGCTTTGATCATATCAGCAACTGGAATTCCTTCGGTAATCGTAATAATAACTTTTATACCAGCATCGGCAGCTTCCATAATTGCATCTGCAGCAAAAGCAGGTGGTACAAAAATAATAGTTGTATCTGCGCCTGCTAGTTCTACAGCATCTTTAACAGTATTAAAAACAGGTCTGTCTAAATGAGTTGTTCCTCCTTTTCCAGGAGTTACACCACCTACTACATTTGTTCCGTATTCTATCATTTGAGATGCGTGAAAAGTTCCTTCGCTTCCAGTAAATCCTTGAACAATTATTTTTGAATCTTTATTGACTAAAACACTCATGTTATATTTTTTTGGTTGTTTTTTATTTTGTGTTGCAAAAGTAAGGTTTTGAAAATTACTTTTAAAGTTTTTAGCCTAAATAATTTAGGACAATTGACTCATTTGATATCCTCTAAAAAGTTTATTCTCTTTTAGTTCCCAAATAACGATAAAATGTGCTAAAAGCATTTCTTCACGAGGATTTTCAACAGTTTTTACATAATGAGAATATCGAACAGAAACAAGATTGCCTTCTTCTAAAATATGACTTATTCTTACTTTTGATCGTATATATGCTTTGCCTAATTCATTTGCCAAAGACATGATCTGGTCGTAGTTCATTTGCAGAAATCCTTTACTACTATTCCAATCTAAAATAATATCTGGATGCAAAAAAGAAACCAAACTATCGCTATTGATGAGCGAATCTGATTTATAAAACTCTTGAACAATACTTTTGGATGACATATTTATTTTAATTTATTTAAAATTTCGGGGATTTTTTTAATATTTGCTAATTGCTTCAAGGTTTCTCTCGATTCTTGAATTGGTGTTCCGAAATAAGATTTTCCTCCTGCTACTGATTTTGTAACACCAGTTTGTCCCATTATAACGGCTTTTTCTCCAATTGTAATTCCGCTTGTAGTACCCACTTGACCCCAAAGTGTTACTTCATCTTCAATAATTACACAACCTGCAATTCCAGTCTGAGAGGCAATTAAACATTTTTTTCCAATAACAGTATCGTGACCAATGTGCACTTGATTGTCTATTTTAGTTCCTTCGCCTATGGTTGTATCTCCTGTAACGCCTTTATCTATTGTGCAAAGTGCACCAATACCTACATTGTTTTCTATAACTACTCTACCACAGGATACTAATTGGTCAAATCCTTCAGGACGTTTTTTATAGTAAAAAGCATCTGCACCAAGTACAGTTCCTGCGTGAATGATAACATTGTTTCCAATTATGGTATTATCATAAATTGCTACATTTGAATGAATAATGCAATTTTTACCAATTAAGACGTGATTTCCAATAAATGTATTGGGTTGAATAATTGTATTTTCTCCAATTTTGGCAGAATTTGAAATGGAAACATTTGAAAAACGAAAAGGTCTGAAATGTTTCGATAATTTATTAAAATCTCTAAATGGATCATCAGAAATTAATAATGCTTTTCCTTCTGGACAATCTACTTTTTTGTTTATAAGAATAATTGTTGCTGCAGAATTCAAAGCTTTTTCATAGTATTTTGGATGGTCAACAAATACAATATCACCGTTTTCGACAACATGAATTTCGTTTATACCATATACAGGAAAGTCTTTATTACCAACATATTCACATTGAATAATATTGGCAATCTCTTGTAAAGTCTGGATGGTATTAAATTTCATATTGTAAAATAATGTGAGAAAATTACTTTACTCGTTCCATATAATTTCCACTAGTAGTATCTATTTTTATTTTGTCTCCCTCATTTATAAACAAAGGAACATTTACTGTAGCACCAGTTTCAACTGTAGCAGATTTTGTTGCATTTGTAGCAGTATTTCCTTTTACTCCAGGTTCTGCATAAGTTACTTCAAGAATTACAGAAGCAGGCATATCTACAGATAAAGGCAAATCGGTTTCGGTATTGATACTCACCATTACGCTTTCACCTTCTTTTAATAAATCTGGAGAATCTAGAATATTCTTGTTTAAAGAAATTTGTTCAAAAGACTCTACATTCATAAAATGAAATAAATCTCCTTCTGGATATAAAAACTGAAACTTATGATTTTCAACACGAACTTCTTCGATTTTATGCCCTGCTGAGAATGTATTATCTAATACTTTTCCGTTAGAAAGACTTCTAAGTTTTGTTCGAACAAATGCTGGACCTTTACCTGGTTTTACATGAAGAAATTCAATAATTTTATAAATATCATTATTGTATTTTATGCACAATCCGTTTTTAATATCTGATGTAGATGCCATTTTAATTTATTTTTAATGTTTGTATTTTTGTCAATATAAAATTGACGCTTTTTTTTTAATAATTCCCTGAATAACCTTTCATTACTCCTCTAGAAGAGTTTCTAATAAAATCAAGAATTTCGTCTCGTTCTGTTGTTGCTTCCATTTCGGCTTCAATAATACTTACAGCTTGTGATGTATTGTAATTTTTCTGATACAATATTCTATAAATATCTTGAATTTCTCTAATTTTTTCGGTGGTAAATCCTCTTCTACGCAAACCTACTGAGTTAATACCAACATAAGATAGTGGCTCTTTGGCAGCTTTTGTAAATGGCGGAACATCTTTTCTGACTAATGAACCTCCTGAAACCATGGCGTGATCACCAATATGAATAAACTGATGTATTGCTGCCAAACCACCAATTACAGCAAATTTACCAACAATAACATGACCTGCAAGTGCAACACCATTTACGATAATTGCATTGTCTCCTATATGACAATCGTGTGCTATATGTGCAGTTGCCATAATTAGACAGTTATTTCCTAAAGTTGTTTGACCCGAAGCAATTGTTCCTCTATTTATAGTGACACATTCTCTAATAGTACAATTGTCACCAATAATAACTAAAGAATCTTCGCCACCAAATTTTAAATCTTGTGGTACTGCAGAAATTACTGCACCTGGAAAAATATTACAATTTTTTCCTATTCGTGCACCTTCCATAATGGTAACATTTGATCCAATCCAAGTTCCATCACCAATAACTACATTATTATGGATGGTTGTAAAAGGTTCTATCACTACATTTTTGGCAATTTTTGCACCTGGATGAACATAAGCTAATGGTTGATTCATATGCTTTTACTTTTATTATTGTTTTTTTGCTATTTGAGCCATTAGTTCTGCTTCTGCTACAAGTTTTCCGTTGGCATATGCATTGGCTTGCATATGGCAAATTCCTCTTCTGATAGGGGATATTAGATCACATTTAAAAATTAATGTATCGCCTGGTAATACTTTATGTTTGAATTTTACATTGTCAATTTTCATAAAATAAGTCAAATAATTTTCAGGATCTGGTACTGAACTTAAAATTAAAATCCCACCTGTTTGTGCCATCGCTTCAACAATAATTACACCTGGCATTACAGGTGCTCCTGGAAAGTGACCTACAAAAAAACTCTCATTCATTGTGACATTTTTCAATCCAACAACGTGATTTTCGGTCATTTCAATAATTCTATCTAAAAATAAAAACGGTGGACGATGTGGAAGTATACTCATTATTTTATGAATATCCATCAACGGCTCTTTGTTTAAATCATAAACTGGAATATAATTTCGTTGTTCGATTTTGATGATTTTCGACATTTTTTTTGCAAATTGTGTATTCACAAAATGCCCTGGTTTATTGGCAATAACTTTTCCTTGAATTCTTGTTCCTATCAAAGCTAAATCGCCAATTACATCTAATAATTTGTGTCTTGCAGCTTCGTTTGGGTAATGTAAAGTTAAATTGTCTAAAATTCCATTAGGTTTTACAGCTATTTTATCTTTTCCAAAAGCTACTTTTAAATGATTCATTGTTTTTTCCGAAATCTCTTTGTCTACATATACAATAGCATTGTTTAGATCACCACCTTTAATAAGACCTTCATCAAGCAGTGTCTCTAATTCGTGCAAAAAACTAAAGGTTCTTGCATCTGAAATTTCGGTTTTAAAATCAGAAATATTTTTTAAAGTTGCATTTTGAGTACCTAAAACTTTGGTTCCAAAATCTACCATCGCTGTTACTTGATAATCATCACTTGGCATAACTAAAATTTCACTTCCTGTTGCTTCATCTACAAAAGAAATTACTTCTTTTACAATATACACGTTTCGATTAGCATCTTGATCTTCTACTCCAACTTTTTCTATAGCTTCAACAAAATATTTTGATGAGCCATCCATAATTGGTGGTTCTGAGGCATCTAGTTCAATTATTACATTATCAACATCGCAACCAACAAAAGCAGCTAGTACATGTTCTGATGTTTGAATTTTTACTCCTAATTTTTCTAAATTAGTTCCGCGTTGAGTATTAACAACATAGTTTGCATCTGCTTCTATAATCGGATTTCCTTCTAAATCAACTCGAACAAAAGTAAACCCATTGTTTACAGGTGCTGGCTTGAAAGTCATTTTAACTTCTTTTCCAGTATGTAAACCAACTCCAGTAAGAGAAATTTCTTTCTTAATGGTTTTTTGTTTAACCATAGTATTTATTCTTTATTGTTTATTATTTTCTTTATATCTTCAATTTCTGAAACTATTTTAGGCAAATTCTTGAAATGAACATAAGATTTACTAAAATCAGAATATCCAAAAGTAGGACTTCCTTGCACTATTTCACCATCTTTCATATTTCTTCCAACCCCAGATTGCGCTTGGATTCTAACATTGTTACCTATTACAAGATGTCCTGCAATACCAACTTGACCGCCAATCATACAATTTTTTCCTATCTTGGTTGATCCTGCAATACCTGTTTGAGCAGCAATCACAGTATTTTCACCTATTTCTACGTTATGAGCAATTTGTATTTGATTGTCTAATTTTACTCCTTTTCTAATAATTGTAGAACCCATTGTAGCACGATCAATTGTTGTGCAAGATCCTATATCGACTGAGTCTTCAATAATTACGTTTCCAATTTGAGGTATTTTTGTATAACTACCATCAGCATTTGGTGCAAAACCAAAACCATCTGCACCAATAATTGCTCCAGAATAGATGGCACAATCATTCCCAATTATACAATCAGAATGTACTTTTGCTCCTGAAAAAAGGGTTACATTATTTCCTAAAACTACATTATCACCAACATAACTATTAGGATAAATTTTGACATTGTCTCCTATCACAACATTATTACCAACATAACTAAAACTTCCTAGATAAAGATTGTTACCGTATTTTGCTGATTTTGATATCACTGATGGTTGTTCTATTCCTGATTTATTATTTTTTGCTTGATCATAAAACTCCAATAATTTTGTAAATGACAAATAAGCATCTTCTACTTTTATTAATGTTGTTTTTATCGAAGATTCTGGAATAAATGAGTTATTAACAATAGTTATAGTAGCTAAAGTATTATATATATGTGGTTCGTATTTTGGGTTAGACAAAAATGTGAGCGAACCATCTGTACCTTCTTCTATTTTAGATAATTTAAAAACTTCAGCATTTGGATTCCCAATTACTTCACCGTCTAAAATACCCGCTATTTGCTCTGCCGTAAATTTCATTTTATCTGATTGTATATCCTTCGGTAAAGAATGGAACGTTCAATTTTTTATTTTTTTTCTTAAAAAAAATAAATTAATTTTTATAAAGTTACAAAAATATAAAAAATAGATTTTAGTTACTACTTTTAAAGTAGTTGTTTTGGATAACAAATATAATATTTGGTAACCGGCTTTGATAATGCTTTCAGATTTAATTGGTCTGAAGCTTCAATTACATCCTCAATTGTTTTGTCTTTTTTTAAAATATGTATGGGTTCTGCGTCTTTACTGTAAGCTTGATTCTTGATTTTGCCTTTATAAATAAAATAGTTTGCCTCTGTAATGCTTATGTTATTTTGTTTCGAAAATCGTTCTCTTAACACATCAATTTCTTCATTTATAAATTTGTCACTACTTAATTTTATTTTCAATAAATCGCGATTAATAATCATTTTACTAAGAGAACTTATTATAAAATCCTCGTTGTTTTGCCACGATTTTAAAGCGCTAACAATATCAAAATCATCTAATTGCGAAAATTTATGCAATACCTCACTATTAAAATCTTCCATTTCTATTTTGTGAATCATAAAATAGAGTAACGATTCGCTAGACGGCAAAACAATTCCTTTAATGGTCAACTCTTTAGCTCTTTTTAATATTTTGGTTAAAATTAACTCTGCTACCAAACTTGTTTTGTGTAAATAAGCTTGCCAATACATCAATCTTCTCGCCATCAAGAATTTTTCGATAGAATAAATTCCTTTTTCTTCCATAACTAGAACATCATCAACAACATTCATCATTTGAATTAATCGATCTGAATTGATATTGCCTTCTGCAACTCCAGTATAGAAACTATCTCTTTTTAGATAATCCATTCTATCCATATCGAGCTGACTAGAAATAAGTTGCAACATAAATTTTCTGTGATAATCTCCTTTGAAAATTTGAATTGCTAATGATAACTTTCCATCAAATTCTGCATTGAGTATATTCATAAATAATAACGAAATAGCTTCGTGATTGATATTTTCTACAATACTATGTTCCATAGCATGAGAAAATGGACCGTGTCCAATATCGTGTAATAAAATAGCTACGAAAAGCGCATTCTCTTCTTCTTTTGAAATTTCAACTTCTTTAAATCGAAGAACTTCTACAGCTTTTTGCATTATATGCATACAACCCAATGCGTGATGAAATCGAGTATGATGCGCACCAGGATATACTAAATATGACATTCCCATTTGAGAAATTCGTCGCAATCGTTGAAAATAAGGATGCTGAATTAAATCGTAAATTAATGGATTGGGGATGGTTATAAATCCATAAATAGGATCATTAAGTATTTTTAGTTTATTGATTTGACTCACTTTTTACTTTATTTTTCGGGAAACAAATATAGTCAATAAACAGTTTAAATTGTTCTTTAAATTTAGAATTCATTAAAATACAAAACATAAAAAAACACCTCTATTTTTAAAGGTGTTTTAATTTAATTATTAGTATTAAATTGATTTAAATATTCTGTTTATGGGTATTCCGATGCCTTGTTTTAGAACAACACTATTGTCGGTAACTGCCCAAACGGTAGTTTCTACCATTTTTTTTGATTGGTTATCTTCAAAGAAAATCTTAATTTTGGAGTGCTCTAAATTTCCCAATGATTGTGCACGAGACAAATCGTTATTGCGTTGATAAATAGCATCTTTATCAATAAGAACATCCGTTTTTGGAAATGTAAGAGATTGAATGCTTTCTTTCTCTATTGGTTCAAAAATTGTAGTCATAATAGTTAAGTTTTATAATTAATAATAGATTTGGGATAGTGAAAGTAATAAATTATATTTACATATTGATAAAAATTTAATAAAATCTTTAATAATTTTGAATACAACTATAAAAAACAATACATTATCTATAGCTATAAACGCAAAAGGAGCAGAATTATTTTCTATAAAAAATAAAAATTCTAACGAATATATGTGGGATGGAAATCCAGAATTTTGGGGAAAACATTCCCCAGTTTTATTTCCAATTGTAGGAACATTAAAAAACAACACCTATTTCTATAACGATGATTCTTACTCATTATCTCGACACGGTTTTGCTCGGGATATGATTTTCGAATTAATTGAACATTCTGAAAATAAAGCTGTTTTTTCTCTTTGTTCATCTACTGAAACAAAAAAAATATATCCTTTTGATTTTGAATTACAAATTAAATATACTTTACTTGAAAAAAAACTAGAAATCAAGTATATAATTATCAATAAAAACAATTTTGAAATGCCTTTTTCTATAGGTGCTCATCCAGCTTTTGCGCTCCATAATCAATTTGAAGATTATAGCTTAGAATTTGAACATTCTGAAAGTTTAACAAGTTTTGAATTAGAAAATGATTTGCTTTCAAACAAAACAAATGCTATTGCTTTAGATAAAAATATTCTACCACTTACCTACTCTTTATTTGAAAAAGATGCTTTAATTTTTAAACAATTAAAATCTAGAACAATTACTATTTTAGACAAAAAAGTGCCTTTTCTTCGTGTAATTTTTTCTGATTTTGAGAATTTAGGATTGTGGACAAAACCCAAAGCTCCGTTTATTTGCATAGAACCTTGGTTGGGTTATTCTGATACGAATAATACTTCAGGAAAATTGATAGAAAAAGAAGCCATTCATTTTATTGCATCAAAAAAAGAGTATGATTGTAGTTTATGCATAGAAATTTTATAATTTTATCAAAAAAAAATGCTCATTATAAATTTCTTACCTTTTCAAAACCTTGAAACTGAACGTTTATTTTTGCGTCGGCTAGACGAAAATGATGTTAATGAGGTCTTTGAGCTTCGTAGTAATCCAGAAACAATGAGATTTATCCCAAGACCTTTAGTAAAAACTACTGAAGAGGCTTTAGGTCATATCACTATGATTAATGAAAAAATTGATTCAAATATGGGAATAAATTGGGCAATTACTCATAAGGGAAATCCAAAATTATTAGGAATTATTGGGCATTATCGCATTCAACCAGAAAATTTTAGAGCAGAAATTGGGTATATGCTTTTGCCAGAATATCAAAGTCAAGGTATTGTTTCTGAAGCAATTAAAACTGTTGTAGATTATGGTTTTGATGTTATGCAACTGCATTCAATTGAAGCTGTAATTGATCCTGGAAACTTTGCTTCTGAAAAAGTTTTACAAAAAAACGGATTCGTAAAAGAAGCTCATATTTTAGAAAATGAGTTTGCAGAAGGTAAATTTTGGGATACTGTTATTTATTCGCTTTTGAAAAAAAATAGACTCTAAATGATTAAAAATAAGAAACTCTTTGGTGTTTTAGCAATTCTTTCCTTATATATTTTTGGATTGATTTTGTCATTTACTGGAGAATTTATTCAACATTTTCAAAATTCTAGACAACAATCACAAATAAAAAAAATTAGTTTATCAAAAAACTTAGAATTTTCATTAAAAGATTGGGTAAAATTTAATGATGCTAAAGAAATTCAATTTCAATCAGATTTTTATGACGTAATTTCTATAAAAAAAACAACACATAAAATAATTGCAAAAGTTGTAAAAGATGATTTCGAAAACGAAATGAGAGTGGCTTTTTCTCAAATTTTCAACAAACATAAATTGCCCTTATCCGAAAAGAAAAAAACAAATTCTATCGCCAAACATCTGAATGTAAATTTTAAAGCTTATTTTAATTCTACAATTACTTTATACATAGAGAAAAAATCAAATTTTGATTTTAATAAAAATTTAAAAATAATTTCATTTATTGATTTACCAATAAAACCGCCGTGTTAAGTATTATTTTTTGATTCAAATAAAAATAACTTAATACTAATATAAATGAAAAAAATAGTAGTTCTTATGACTATTGTCTTTTCTACTTTTGCTAATTCGCAAACAGAAAAAGACACAACAAAAACAGTGCAATTAGATCAAGTATCGATTAATTCGCAACGGTTTTTAAAATCAAAAATAAATATTTCGCAACAAACTGAAAGTATTTCAAAAAAAGAAATCGAGTTGCAAAACGCTCAAAACACCGCAGATGTATTAGCAAATACTGGAGTTTTATCTATTCAGAAATCGCAACAAGGTGGTGGAAGTCCTGTGATTCGTGGTTTTGAAGCCAGTAGAATTTTACTAATGGTTGACTGCGTTAGAATGAACAATCTTATCTATCGTGCAGGACATTTACAAAATAGTATTACTGTTGATAAAAATATGCTAGAGAGTATAGATGTATTGTTTGGACCAGCTTCGTCAATGTTTGGAAGTGATGCTCTTGGAGGAACACTTTTTTTGAAAACCAAAGACGCCAAACTTATATCAGAGAATGGAAATAAAAAATTTTCAGGAAATGTATTATCAAATTATAGTTCGGTAAACGAAGGTAAATCTAGTCATTTTGACATTAATTATGGTACAGAGAAATGGGCATCACTAACATCGTTTTCTTATAATGATTATGGAGATTTGCGTATGGGAAAACATAAAAATGGATCAAATGATTTTTTTGGAGAACGAAATTATTATGTAAATACTACTAATGGTGTTGATACACAAATCGAAAATCCTAACAAATACATTCAGAAATTTTCTGGCTATAAACAGTATGATGTTATGCAAAAAGTGGTTTACAAACCAAATGCATCTTCAAGACATAGTCTAAATTTGCAATACTCAACAACTACAGATGTACCTAGATATGATAGATTGACGGATTTAAATGGTAGCGGAAATCTAAAAACTGCAACTTGGAATTATGGCCCACAAAAAAGGTTACTTTCAGCATATAAATTAGAAAAAAAGAATGTTTTTTTGAAAAGTAATATGAATGTTACTTTGAGTTACCAAAATATTGAAGAAAGTAGAATTACAAGAAATTTCGGAAAATTAAATGAAAATAATAGAATAGAAAAAGTGTCGGTTCTTGCCTTAAATTCTGATTTTAAAACAAAAATTGGGAATTTTGATTTTGTTTACGGAATTGATGGTGTTTATGATAATTTGAAATCTACTGCTTTTGCAAAAGATATTTTAACAGGAAGTGAATCAATTCTTGATACTCGTTATCCTGACGGCAAAAACAATACATTAAAAACAGAAGGTTTTGTCGCTTTAAATTCTAATACAAAGAAAAATACAATATTTAATTTGAGCGCAAGAATGGGTTATTCGTCTCTAAATAGTGAGATAAAAACCAATTTTATTAATTTGCCGTTTACAAAAATAAAACAAGATAACTTAATCTATAGTAGTGCTTTTGGTGTAGTAAACAAATCAACAGAAAATGTGAAAATCGCCTTCAACCTTTCTACTGCTTATAGAGTTCCGAATATTGATGATTTATCAAAAATTTTTGAAAGTGCAGCAGGAACTTTAATTGTTCCTAACAAAGATTTAAAACCTGAGAAATCTGTAACTGCAGATTTAGGCATTACTTTCTGGAAAGGAAATCGTTTTGAGTTTGAAAACACTTTTTTTATTACAAAATTGTATGACCCAATTGTTACCGATACTTTCACTTTTAATAATAGTTCTACGATAGTATATGAAGGTCAAACAAGCATTGTCAAAGCTAATCAAAATCAGGGAAAAGGCTCAATTTATGGTGTTTCATCTAATTTGAAATATAACTTTACAAAACAATTTTTATTTTACGGAAATGTATCTATTTGCAAAGGTAGAATTGACAACAAATCCGGAAATTTTCCTTTAGACCATATTGCACCCTTTTATGGAAAAACTGGATTTCGTTTTGAAAACAAATGTGTTGTTCTTGATTTGAATATGAATTTTAATGGCAATAAAAACGTAAATGATTATTCACCTTCTGGCGAAGATAATTTGCAATATGCATCAAAAAATGGTGCGCCATCATGGGAGACTTTTAATCTAAAATCTAGTTTTTCTGTTATAAAAAATACAACTCTTTTTGCTGGAGTAGAAAATATTCTTGACACACAATACCGTACTTTTTCATCAGGGATAAATGCTGGTGGAAGAAATATTTATGGCGGTTTTAAATATAATTTTTAAAAAATAGAGTTATAACATAAAGGGCTTAAATTAAAATTTAAGCCCTTTTTTTATTTTTAAAATTTCGATAACGTTTTTAGATACAATTCTTCAACTTTTTTTCTTGCCCATTCTGTTTTTCTCAAAAAAGTTAAACTTGATTTGATGCTTGGATTATCTATAAAACATTTTATTTTTATCAATTCTCCTAAGGTGTCAAAACCATAAAAAGCAACCAGTTTTTCAAGAATTTGTTGCAATGTTATTCCGTGAAGTGGGTCTTTAGACATTTTTTTTAATTAACAAAAGTACAATTTCAAGTTTTAATAAAAAATAATAATTATTGAACTGCTAATAAAGCATTTATATTTCCATAACCAAAACTAGTATTTGCATTTGGATAAAAACTTGCAGATTGTTTCATTTTTGTAAGTACTTGGTCTCGTGTCCAGGTTGGGTTTTTTGCCCAAACTAATGCCGCAATTCCAGCAGTAGTAGCAGTTGCAACTGATGAACCACCAACATAATTGGATTGATTGTCATAATAACTATCTACAGGAACTGTATTTCCTGAACCTGCTCTTTGCATTACAACAGTAAAATCTATTTCGTTTCCGGTGTGACAAACATCACATTTTTGATAGGTTGAACCTTCAATTACACCTGTAACCGCGTTTGTTTCTGGCATCCAAGCTGGAAATATTACACCAACAAATGTTGTAAAACTTGTAGAAGTTCCACCAGCACAAAAAATCAATTTTCCTTTTCCGTAAGCATATCGTACAGCATCTTCAATTTTTCCTACAGAAAAAATATGACCCATTGACATTGAAATAATTTTCACACTTGCATTATTTCCTAATGCAGTAAACGCTTTTTTGACACCTTCTTGCTCTTGAAAACCATCTAATACAACATTTGTTGATGCTCTATAAGTAACTAAATTGGCATTGTAAGCTACACCTACAGGCAATCCTTTATTATTTCTCGGTGCAGCAGCTACAGATGCCATACTAGTTCCGTGTCCACAAAGATCATTTACACCATCAGTAGTTGTGCTCCAAGGCCAAATAGAATCTATATAAACTCCAAATTTCTGAATTGTTCTTCCACTTGAATCGCCATTATTAAAACTTGAACCTAATAAAGTTTGATTAGGAGAAACTCCTGTATCTATTACCCCTATTGTTATTCCTCTTCCTGTACTATAATTCCATGCACTTGGAATATTATGTTGATAAAATGACCAAGGTGCTTTTGCGTTTGGGGTAATTGTTGTATAATCTAAAGTACTCAAAGTAACCGTATCATAACCACAACCAGAAGAACCTGAACTTGATGTAGATCTATATTCAGCATTTTTTGTTGCAAAATATTTATAATCTGCTGGTTCAATATATCGAATCCATTTGTTTTTTCTTAAAGCAATTATTGTTTCTTGTTTTGTGATAACAACATTTATCTGATTTAAAAATTCATCAGAGGAAACAAGAATTTTATTTAAAGGTAATTTTTCATAATTCAAAATTATTTGAACTATTTGCTCTTGAATGCTAGCGTTATTTGGTGATTTTGCTCTTTCAAAATCTTCTTTTGAATTTCCAAAACCAATAGAAATTAAATTATTTCCTTGGTAAGAAGCACTCCATAATAAATGATTTGAAGCATTTTTCCAATTAAAAGATCCTTTTGTATTTATTAACTCGTCAATATTTTGATTTACTTGTTTTGCAGTTAATGGCTCTTTTTGAGAACTTTCAATGGTAATTATGTCACTTATTGTATTTTCTTGCTTAGAACAAGAAATAAAAACAAACAGAAATAATACAAATATTTGTAGTAATTTATTAGTCATATGTCATAAATTTAATAATTAGTTTAACAAATTAATAAATTTATCTGATACAAAATGCATATTTAATAAAATATTTATTATTTATTTATTAAGTTTATTAACAATGAACGTATTTTAATTATTTAAATAGTTTGTACATTTGCAATCCTATGCAAAAAATTGTGAATATTCTTAATAAAAGAGCCCGATTCGATTATGAAATACTCGAAACTTATACTGCTGGAATAGTTTTGGCTGGTACTGAGATAAAATCTATACGGTTAGGAAAAGTAAATATCACAGAAAGTTTTTGTGAATTTAGTAATAACGAGCTTTTTGCAATTAATACTTATATCGAAGAATATGCTTTTGGGAATCAATTTAATCACAAATCTAGAAGCGAACGAAAATTATTGCTAAATAAAAGAGAATTAAAATCACTTGCAAAAAATGTACAAGCAAAAGGATTGACTATTGTACCATTAAAATTACATACAACCGAAAAAGGACTGGCTAAATTAGATATTGGCTTGTGTCGTGGTAAAAAAACTTACGACAAAAGAGAATCTCTAAAAGAGCAAGATACTAAGAGAGATATTGATAGAATTAAAAAAAACTTTTAGAGGTAAAAGTTTTTTTTTACGAAAAAATAGTACTAAATTTGTCTTGACAATTTTTAGAATAAAAAAATGAAAACATTACTCAAAAACGCAAGAGAAATAAAAGGTTTAAAAACAAGAGAGGTTGCACAAGAACTAAAAATTGATCAAGCCTTAATTAGTAAATTTGAAAACGGAACAAGAAGACCAACAAAAGATCAAATTGCAAAATTGTCATCCTTTTTGAATATTAATTATGAAACATTGATGATTGCTTGGCTCAAAGAGCGAATTCTATATGAAATTGGAGATGATGAATTAGCACTAAAAGCTATGAATATAGTTAAAGAAGAGAAAGCCAACTACCTTATTAGTAGTCCGAAGCTTTCTACTAATTTGATTTCAATACTAAATGAAATAGATGTTTTGAAAAAAAAATTAGATCAGTTTAGACAATTTGATAGCTTTAGAATTTCGCAAGCTTTAGAACTAGAATATACTTTTGAAAGTAACCGAATAGAAGGTAATACACTTACACTTCGTGAGACAGATTTGGTCATCAATGAAGGTTTGACAATTTCAGGTAAAAGTATGAGAGAACATCTAGAAGCTATCAATCATCAAGAAGCTATTGGATATATAAAACATCTTATGGAGAAAAATACATTTCTTAATGAAAGAGAAGTTTTGTCTATTCATAATTTAATTTTACGCGGCATTCATCCTGATGATGCTGGAAGATATAGACGTGTTCAGGTTATGATAAAAGGCAGTTCGTTTATGCCACCTCAACCATTTATGGTTGCTAAAGAAATGGAAGATTTTTTTATTTGGTATGAAACCAATAAGAACAACTTGCATCCGATAGTTCTTGCCGCAGAAATGCACGAAAGATTGGTTACTATTCATCCTTTTATTGATGGTAATGGTAGAACTTCTCGTTTGGTAATGAACTTAATTTTGTTACAAAACGGATATGTAATAGCCAATATAAAAGGCGATTATGATTCTAGAATGCAATATTATAATGCGCTTGAAATTGCACAAACTAAAAACAAGAAAGAAGATTTTCTATTATTTGTTGCTCAAATTGAGAAAGAAAGTTTAGAGCGCTATTTGCAAATTATTGCGCAATAAAAAAGGAACAATTTTAATTAATTGTTCCTTTTTAATATTGTAATTCCTAAAATATACTTCCCTATTTTTTTATTATTTTTCTAGTACTATTTTTATTATTCTGTTGAATTGTTATTAAATAAACTCCAGAATTCCAAGCAGAAGTATTGATTCTATTTGTAATTGATTCCTGTTCAAAAATTAATTTTCCAACTGCGTCATAAACTTTTATATTGGAACAATTTTCACCTTTTATTCTAATTTCATTTGTAAATGGAACAGGAAAAATTTGAAAATTATTACTCTCAAAATTGTTTATTGATAAGGTACAATCAGACGCTACTCCTGAAGTAGAATTAAAAACGCCGTTGTTTACAGTCCAATTTTCCCAAACACCTCCTAAACCGTTTTGCCAATCTGATAATTGAAAATAATTGGTTCCATTCATTGTTCCTGGAACTTTATACACTTTTATAGCCTCGCCATTTCTATTCCAAGTTAATGGTGTGTTGGTTTGACAAATTTCTGGCAAAAAACTAGTTTGGCAGTTGGATTGAGTAAAAAATGCAAACTCTTGATAATTGGGATAATCACCATAAACACTAGCTTTTCCAGAAGCATCAATACATATTGCAACATATTCATTTGCTGCAATTCCAAAAGTTCTACTTGAATTGTCTGTTGCAATTTTTGCCATAAACGCTGTAAGTCTTCCTTTTCTATCATAATAATCAAAATGTGTATCTGTTGTTACATTACTTAAAAATGGAAGATTTAAAAAATCATTATTCCCCAGTGTTACTAATGAATTATAAGGGTTTGCAAGTGCTTGAGATGATGTGACAGAACCATTTTGAGCAGAAAAATATTTTCCGCACAAAATTGCCATTCCTGCACTTGTACCACCAATAGGTGCATGTTTTACATTGATATGATTATTTATCAAATCTTCTAAATCGTTGTTTTTGAAAAATGATACATAATTATTTTGATCACCACCAGCAAACCAAATCATTTCTGCATTGGCAACTTTGTCTAATACATATGGATTTATTGCTCCAGCAACCGATGTTATTACTAATGTTTCTACTGAATTTACATTTATTCCTAAATCTGTATACAAATAAGTATTATAACCGTCACTACCAGAACTTCTTAGCACTACTACATCGCCACCATTTGCTTTTTCTAATAACCATCTCATAGCATTATCGTGTTCTGTTGCGCCACCCATTAAACAAATTCCAGATTCTGTGTTTCTCGTAACATTAGT
>JAYTVI010000030.1:0-7989 GCA_043744095.1 Flavobacterium sp. | reverse complement strand
AGATAGAGCACAAATTAAGTATGATGTTGAACAATCGGAAAACGACATCAAACAAGCAATTGAAGACAACAAACAGGCTAAAATAGAAATTGAAAAATCAAATAATGAATTGGTTGCAACCAAAAAAGCTTTAGAAGCTTCAAAAAAAGAATTGGAAGCCTACAAAAAGAAAATGGCAAAAAAATAATTTTCTCTTGATTTATAAAAAAAATTGACTGTCTTTTGGCAGTCATTTTTTTATATTTGTAAAAATTGTTACAAAATGTATACTATTCTTGCCAAGATAAATAAGTTGATTTTGCCTAGTTATACCAAACAAAGACTTGATTTAGCTAAAGCCAGCAAATGGCAAATGGCTATAATTGGTTGGCGGTATTTTGTAACCACCAGAGCATTAGACAAATAATTATTTATCTCAAAATCGGAAATAAAAAAAACTTTTTTTAAGATTTGATTTGCAAAATTATATAAATTGGCTATATTTGCACCCACAAAAAAGGCCTTGTGGCGCAACTGAATAGCGCACTTGATTACGGCTCAAGAGGTTACTGGTTTGAATCCAGTCAAGGTCACAAAAAACATATTTTTAAGGAGAGTAAATTATCATTAATTTGAAAAATTTATTTTCCTTTACTTTTTTAAGGCAATATCAAAAAAATCAAAAATATTATACTTAAATAATTTAGTCAAAACGAACAAATCATATTAGGAAAAGAAATAAATTATTAGTTATTTTGGATAACTTTAACCCTTTGAAAATTAAGAAAAATGAAAAAATTATTATTTACTCTATTATTTCCATTATTAGCAATTAGTCAAGACAAAATTTCTACTTCAGAAGAAGAATATAATTATCTTACACAAGGATATAAATTACATTTAGAAAACGGCAGTGATTTAAAAAAAGGTTATGTATTAAATAAAGTTAATGAATATATTGGAGGTATGGATAATCAATTTAATATTTCACATTATTATTTTATTGAAACAGAATCAAATAAAACAAAAGCAATTCTTTTTATTGTAAAAAAAGAAAAAGGCGATAAAGACAAAACAAAATATCTTTGTTTGCCAATAAATAATAATGAACTTTTTAAAAAATTTCGTATTGATGAAGTAAATTTAGGACTATCGATGGAATATCTTTTATCTAGTTATTCAATGAATGAATTTTCAAAAACTGTTAACAAGTTACAGAATTAAAAAAAATGAAACTTTATTAAAAACATCATTGAAAATGACAGACTATTTTCTAGAAAAAGAATACCTCCAGATTACTTTTCTAGAAGAAGAAGTTAATTTTAAAGAATTTGAACAATGTGTGTTTTCAAATTGTAATTTTTCTGAATGTGTTTTTGTTGCAGTAACTTTTATAGATTGTATTTTTAACGATTGTATTTTTGATGGTGCAAAAATCAATTATGTTGCTTTTAGAACTGCTACATTCAATAGATGTAAGATTAAAGACGTCAATTTTGCAATGTGTGATAAGCTTATTTTTGAAATTGCATTCAATGATTGTGTCTTAGATTTTTCTAAATTTTATACTTTAAAAATAAAAGGAACCATTTTTAGAAACTGTAGTTTGATTGCAGTTGATTTTATGAAAACCGATCTTACTGAAGTGGTTTTTGATTCTTGTGATTTATACAGAAGTGAATTTGATTTTGCTATTGCAAATAAAGCCAATTTCAAAACCAGTTACAATTATACAATCAATCCTGAAAAAACAAAACTTAAAAAGGCAGTTTTTGCTTTAGAAGGAGCAAAAGGTTTGCTTGCAAATTATGGTATTATTGTTAGTGATTAGATTTCTTTTTCCATTCGATAATCTTCCATCAAAAAGCCATTTCCGATTTCTATATTTTCTACTTTAATACTTTTAAAACCAATTTTTTGATAAAAATGCAACGCTTTATTAAAGCGATTTACATTTAAGGAAAGTATTTTTGAATTTTGTTCGAGAGCCAAAGTAGTAATATATGCTATCAAATGTTTCCCAACTCCTCTGCCTTGTGTTTCGGGCAACAAATAAATTTTGTGAATGCGTGTTACTTCTTTGTTTTGATACTGATGTTCGATGGCAAAAAAGGCAATCGTTTTATCATAGTCTGTCACCAAATAAAACAATTGTTTACCTTGAAATTGTTGTGTTAAAGAAAATTCTGAATAAATCAAATCCATCATATAATCTAATTGTGTCGCACTTAATATTGCACTATAAGTTACCGGCCAAGTTTGTTGCGCAATGGCTTGAATACTAGAAATATCTTTGGTTGTTGCTCTACTGATTGTTATCATAAAAATAGAAGAATTTTAGCCGTGAATACTTTCACTTTTTCCATAATTTGCTATTACAGAAGCTTCAAAATCTATCCATTCTCGCCAGCGTTTTTCAACATCAATTCCGTGCCCATATTTTCGAGCATAGGTTATAAAAGTAGTATAATGTCCCGCTTCACTTTCCATTAAATCCCGGTAAAAATCAGATAATTCTTTGTCTTGAATGTTTTCAGAAAGCACTTTAAAACGTTCACAACTTCTGGCTTCAATCATTGCCGAAAAAAGCAAGCGTTCTACAAATCCAGAAACACGACTACCGGTATTGCTTCGTTTCATATACTGTGCCAATTCACCTACATATTCGTCTTTGCGTTCACGTGCTAAAGTCAACCCTCGTTTTATAATAATATCGTGAACCATTTGAAAATGTTCTATTTCTTCTTTTGCCAAAGCCAACATGTCGCTAACCAAATCAGGATATTCTGAATTTATTGTGATAATAGTAATGGCATTTGAAGCTGCTTTTTGTTCACACCAAGCGTGATCTGAAAGAATTTCTTCAATGTTTTTTTCAACAATATTTACCCATCTTGGGTCGGTTGGTAATTTCAATCGTAAAACAGACATAAGCGAAATAGAATTGTATTTTAAAACTTCAAAATTACAAATTTTATAAGAGTACTTCACTCCTATTACTCAGATTTTTTATCATTATTAAAGTTATTATGAATCAAAATTCACTAATGATGTTTTAATAGTATCGAAATATTAATTAATTTTCTATTTTTATAAAATCAAATTTCAAATTAATGAAACAAAAGTTAGAACAAACAATGCAATCGTTGTTAGATAAAAATTTCATTGCAGATGAGCAACTTCAAGAACTAAAAGCCTATAATAACTTGAATTTATTTTCGCTTCATAATGAATTAAAAGGAATGCTATACCTATCTATTCTTTTATTTACCTCTGGAATAGGAATATTAGTGTATCAAAATATTGATAGTATTGGTCATATTGCAATTCTTTCGGTTTTGTTATTGGTAACTCTTGTTTGTTTTTATTTTAGTTTTAAATATGCTAAAGGCTTTAAAAAAGTAGAAGTTACATTTGATAATCCGTTGTATGATTATTTGGTTTTGACATCGGTTTTGTTGACTTGCATTTTTATAGGTTATATTCAATTTCAATACCAGTTGTTTGGCAAACAATATGGTTTGGCTACAATAGTACCAACAATTATTGCATTTTTTTGTGCATATTATTTTGATAATAAAAGTGTATTGTCTATCGGAATTACAGGTTTGGCAGCTTATATAGGATTATCAGTAGATCCTAAATCATTATTGACAATGTCTACGATGTCTCTAGATACATTAAGCTATTCAGCAATAGGTTTAGGAATTGTACTTCTGCTTTGGACAGAATTTGTTACTAAACAAAATATAAAAAAGCATTTTAATACTATTTATTTAACATTTGCATTGCATCTCATTAGTATTGCATGTCTGACAGCTATTTCAGAACCTTTTTGGTTTGTATTTTTGATACTTTTAGCAGTATCTACTTATTATTTTTATACAAATAGTTTTCAATATAAAGCAACTTCTCTTTTTGTTTTTACACTTTTGTATGGATTTTTAGGTATTAATAGACTATTTTTCAAAGGAATTGAATGTATTGATATTTCTCAATTCTATGAATTTCTTATTATGTTGAGTCCTTTTTATTTAGTAGGTTCAATTATTGTTTTTATCAAATTAATAAAAAATTTCAATTCCAAAACAGCTCATGATAGTCTACAATAAACAGCGTTTAGAAAATTCTTTATTGATTGATGATACAAAAGTTTTGAAAGAAGCTGGGTTTATTACCAACGATCAAGTGAATGCAAATAGCAAAGGACTTGAAACATTAAAAACTCAAAATAATCTTCTCATTCGTATTGGATTGTTTATTTTGGGAATCATTCTTTATGGTTCTATTTGTGGTACTTTATCACTATTTTCAATGGGTGCATTTGAGCATTATTATAAAATTATTTTTATACTTTTTGCTATTATCGGTATTGCAGGTTCAGAATTTATGAGTCATAATTTGTATTATTTTGGTTACGGACTTGATGACGCTTTTGTTTTAGGAGCCATAATGTGGTTTTGTATTGCAATTGGGGTAATTTCAGATGGTGACGAATTTGTAATTTCATCAACTTTAGTTCTTCTTTCAGCAATAACTTATTTAAGGTATTTGCACGCTTATACAGCCTTGCTTTTGTGTTTTGGTATAGCTGGATGTGTGTTTTATGGTTCTTATAATTTAGTGACAATAGGCAAAATGATTATCCCATTTGCTTTGATGATAGTAGCAGTATTCTTGTATTTTGTATCTAAAAAAGGAAAATCCACATCATCATTATCATTATTTACAAATGGTTTTCAAGTGATATACGGATTTAGTTTGGTATTGTTTTATGCTGCTGGAAATTATTTAGTTGTTCGAGAACTTTCAAAAGAATTAATGGGAACAGCAGTTCCTGCAGGAAAAGACATTCCGTTTGCTTTTTTATTTTATGGTTTTACATTTATTTTTCCTATAGCATATATTGTTTTTTCATTATTCCAAAAAGATCGTATTATGCTTTGGATTGGAATATTGGCATTCGGTTTTTCAATTTATACTATTCGCTTTTATTATCATTTGTTACCTGTAGAAGTTGCCTTAACATTGGGTGGAATTGTACTTTTCGTTTTTACCTATTTTTCAATTAAAAAATTAAAAAACAAAACAAATGGAGTAACTTTTAAACCAGATCGTTTTCAAAACCAATCTTTTACCAATGCTGAAACATTGTTGGTAGCTACAAAATTCGGAATACAACCTGAAATTCCTACTCCAGAAAACAATATCGATTTTGGTGGTGGTGGTTTTAGTGGTGGCGGTTCAAGTGGAGGATTTTAACGATTTTGAAATTTTAATTAATTAGATACTATTTTAGCTTACTTTTTGGAATTACTTTTAAACAATCAAAAATTATCACCATGAAATCAAAAATTACTTTATTAGTTTTATTATTTATTTTAGTAACTTCTTGTGGAGTTAGACAAACGCGAGAATCTATTGCTTCTGGAGACTATGATGATGCCATTCAAAATGCTGTATCGAGTTTAAAAAACAGAAAAGAAGCAAAAGGCAAACAAGAATATGTCTATATGTTAGAAGAAGCATTTGCAAAAGCCAAAGAACGAGATTTGCGTGATATAAATACTTGGTTTAAAGATGCCAATCCTGCCAATTTAGAAAAAATATTCAATACTTATCAAGATTTAAACCAACGTCAGGAAATAATACGACCATTGTTACCATTGAAATTAATGAAAGAAAACCGCAATGCCATTTTTCCTTTTGAGGACTATACCGATCAAATTGTGAGCAGTAAAAATGCATTTGCAAAACACCTTTACGAAAATTCTAAAGCTTTATTAATGACCAAAGACAAAATGAGTATTCGTCGTTGTTATGATGATTTAGTATATCTCAATCAATTATCACCAGATTATAAAGATGTTAATCAATTAATAGAAGATGCGAAACAAAAAGGTACTGACTTTGTGAATGTTTATACTAAAAACGAAACTAATATGGTTATTCCAACTCGGTTGTTAAATGACATGCTCGATTTTAGCACTAACGGACTTAATGATAAATGGACAGTTTACCATAGTAACAAACAAAAAGGAATTAATTATGATTTTGGAATGATGGTTAATTTTCGAGATATTTATATTTCGCCTGAACAAGTCAAAGAGAAAGAATTTTATAAAGAAAAACAAATAAAAGATGGAACAAAAACTTTATTAGATGCAAACGGACATCCAGTTAAAGACGAAAAAGGAAATCCAATTCAGGTTGATAAATTTAAAACCATTAAAGCAACGATTTACGAATTTAAACAAAACAAATCGGTGCAAGTAACTGCAAAAGTTGATTATATTGATTACAAAACCAATCAGTTAATAGAAACTTTTCCGTTAGCAAGTGAGTTTGTTTTTGAACATTTATATGCTAAATACAATGGCGATAAAAATGCTTGTGAAGAAAGTTATTTTCCAAATTTTAATCAAAGAGCAGTTCCTTTTCCTAGCAATGAGCAAATGGTGTATGATTGTGGAGAAGATTTAAAACTAAAATTGAAAGATATTATCGTTCGAAACAAATTCCGTAGATAACTAATATTAAATCATTGTTTAAAAAAAAATGTATTTTGGCAACTATTATGATAATAAATATCTTCATCTAGTTTATACCACAAAGCAATTAAGAATTCTAGGTCAATCACTTAAATTAAAAAAACGTTTATGAAAACAAAAATTACTATGTATTGCCTTTTGGCATTTTTATCTTTGATTCCTAATATTTCTGCACAATGCACCACTGGTGGTTGGAAACCTCCTTACATTATTTCACCTGATCCTTCTCTGTTTTTACAAACAATTAATAATGATAGTGCTGGTGTAGATTTTGCTAAAATATGGGGATATACGAATCATGTTTATACGTTTAGTACTTCGATTTCGACAGATTTTATAACCATTACAAACGAAAATGGGAGTGTTGTATATGCATATGGATATGCTGGATTAACTTGGCAACCTGCATTCAATCAAGTTTTTTGTTACTATATCCATTCGAATTCTACTTGTTAAGATGAGCCTATTTATACGGTTCGTACACGTTATTTACAAACTACTTATACTGATTTTAATCCTGCATGTGCAGCTCCAACAGCTTCATCTGTAGGGACAATCTCAGCTAATTCTGCAATTTTAAGTTGGACTGCACCTACAGTAATTCCAGAATCGGGTTACGATATATATGTTAGTTCTTCAAATACTACACCAACAATAATTACAACTCCATCATACCATGTAGATAATGCAACCACTACAGAGTTCGTCAATGGGTTAAATGCTGCAACTACTTATTATTATTGGATGCGTTCTAGATGTAACATTGGTACAGGAAACTGGGTTTATCGTGGTAGTTTTACAACAACTGGTGCAGTTAGTGCAGGATGTAACAGTGCAACAAACGGATTGTTTCCAAATTATACTATTACACCAATTTGTGACGGAAACAATGTTAATGGTATTGATCAATGTTGGGCAGGTCAATATAGTAATGTATATGTCATAGCCAATAGACAATATCGTTTTTTGAGTTCGGTCGATACCGATTATATAACAATTACCAACGCTACTGGAACTGTTTTATATGCTAATGGTACACAGCCATTGGTTTGGAATTCTGGAAGTACAACTGGAGTTATACGCTATTTCCTTCATACCAATGCAAATTGTGGTAGTGAACAAATAAACAGAACACGTTATATTAGATGTCTCGATGCTTCATCTTGCGTACCACCATCAAATCTAGTTTTTTCGAATATAACTTCTAATACTTGTAAAATAACTTGGACAGCTGCAACTTCAATACCATCTTATGGTTATGATTTATACATTACTACATCAAATATTGCTCCTAATGTGAATTCTGTTGCTACATTAGTGAGCACTTCTCCTACGGTTTTTTTAAGTATTAATTCTGGCACCTCTTATTATTATTGGATACGTTCAAATTGTGGTCCAACAATAGGAACTTGGATTTCGGGAGGTAATTTTTCAACACCACCAGCCTTAAATTGTAACG
>JAYTVI010000029.1:0-8026 GCA_043744095.1 Flavobacterium sp. | reverse complement strand
CTCTTAATGAAATAACTAAATAAAAAAGTAATAAAGGTGATGTGATTTTTAACCATCTTGTAAAAATAAAATCATCATATTCTATATAAAATAAAAATAATAATGATAATGCAAAAAGTCTACCTATTATTAAAAACCTCTCTCCAGAGGGTACCAATGACATAATGTTACCAACAATAAGAAATAAAAGAGTGAAAATAAATAAATCTGAAAAAACTTTATTTGACTTTATTTTAGATAAACTTTTAAAAAAAATAACGCTAATCATTATAAAAATAAACCAACCCAACATTTTTGTATAATATTGAATATACCAATTTCCTATTGGACCTTCCGAAACGGTTTCTATATATTCATCACTAGTATAACTTTTTATTTTTGGTACTAAAAACTCTGGAGCAACGTTACCAAAAAACTCTCCAATTGAACTAATATTAAGTTCTGACACAAAAAAACTTGCAATAAAAATAAAATATAAAATTTTCCAAGGAAGTTTTACAATTAAAAAAAACAATAATATTGAAACTGGTAATACAAATGAGAAATGTATTAGTATACTTAATATTGCTATAAATAGGCCTTTTTTATTTTTATTTATAATATAATTAAATGTTCCATAAAAAAAGACATGAGCCGCAGTCCACATTCTTACTCCATTGAGTTCCCAAAAACCAACAACACTAATAAACGTGATTAACAATATCCATAAATGAAAGTTCATACTTCTCTCTTTGAGAAGATCTAATAGCAACCAAATATTTCTTGAATAGAAGTAACCAAAAACAATCCCAAATAAAGCATATAGTATATTTCCATTATCTGAAACTAATGAAAGTAAATAGGTAACTAATGGTTGATATATGTCGATTGTAGAGCCATCATCTGAATAAAAATTTGCTATAAAACTATCCCAATTTACTGAAGCTTCATATAAATCTTTTAATCTTTGAACATATCTACTAGCATCCATTTCTTCTGGTCTAAACATAGTATATCCATAAAAAGCAATAAATACCCAAACACTGTTTTTTGCCCAAGTGTCTTTATAATGTTTAAAAGCTTGGATAAAACCAAGAAAAGGATTTAATAAAAAGAAAATAAATGTGTTTTTCAATTTATGCTTTTTGCTTAGCTAATGTTAGAAATTTTTGAGTAACATTTTCTATTCTATATTGATTAGGATTTTCTATTTGAAACTGGTTTTTATAATTACCATTCAAAAATTCTAGAACAATTTCTTTGTCTAAGTGGCCCGTTTTTATAGACAAAATAGGTTTTTCAATTATTGCAAAATCAATCAATTTACTTGGAGTTTGCTTACTACCTACGTTTTCAAAATTTACAACAAAATCCATTTTACTCATTTCAAATAATAATTTGTCACGATGCAAAATTTCTTTTAGAAGAACCCTTCCTTTTGATGCTTCAATAAATGGGGTAACGAGTGCAGGAGTTATGGTATAAATATGAAATTCAAAATCATAACTTTCATCTAACGAATTTAGATAAGAAAACAATTCAGATGGATCTCTTCTGCCAGGTATAAACATTCCTCCATAACCAAAAACAACTTTATTGTTTGTTTTTTCTCCTACATATCTGTTCACATCTTCAAATTTAAATCCTTGTGGAATAACTTTTATTTTATGATGAAACTCTTTGTAATATCCTTGAATTGATGATTGTGTAGGAACTGTTATAAATTCAGCTTTTCGACAGAATTTTTTTTCTAACCAACCAAAATAAAATGGTGGCTTGAATGTATCATTTTCTTGACCCATATAAGGATCGCCACAATCTGCAATCCAGACTTTGGCTATTGGATTTTTTTTATTTCTTACAGCTGCAATTCCCCAGTGAATAGGGTATGGTACAGCTACAGAAATCATTATGTCATAATCAGATTCGTTTTTAAGTGCTTTTTTTAGTAACGGCATAATTTGAATATGAGGATATTCAAATAATAGTGTACTAAAGCGAGTAATTATTCTGGTAAATAATCTTAAAATACCTGCACCTTTAACTATTGGAGCTTTCCAAGTAATATGTCCTAAATCTTTAAAAACTATACCGTTATCTTTACAGAACTGATCTGTTCCTGTTCTAGGATGTGTAAGTACACTCACATTGTGACCTTGTCTGACAAATTCTTTTGCTAGTTCTGTAGCCCGAAAAGAACGTGGAGAGATATCAGGATAGAAAGCATTAGTAACGATAAGAATTTTTTGAGTATCCATTTATTTTAAATCTTTCAAAATTTCAACAATTCGTTGTGCTGCTTTTCCATCCCATTTTTCAGGTATTGAGCCTTTTTTCCAGTTGCCAGAAAATAATTTTTCCAATGCAGGTTGTATTGCTTTTGGGTTTGTTCCTAATAATTCGTTAGTTCCTATCGATATTGTTTCTGGCCTTTCTGTATTGTCTCTCAAGGTCATACAAGGTATTCCCATTACGGTTGTTTCTTCTGTAATTCCGCCAGAATCTGTTATTACTCCAAATGCATTTTCCACTAAATAATTAAACTCTAAATACCCTAATGGCTCTATAATTTTGAGATTTGGTGCTGATATTCCCATTTCATTCAACACTTTTGCTGTTCTTGGATGAATTGGAAATAGAATTGGCAATCCGTTGGTATTATTTGCAATTTCTGATATTAACTCTTTTAGATTATCGCCTGTATCTACGTTGGCAGGTCTGTGAAGTGTTAGAACAAAATACTTTTTAGCTTCTAATTGAAGTGTTTCCCAAAATTCAGGTTGTACAAATTTGCTTCTATTTCTGTATAATGTATCAATCATTACATTGCCTACAAAAAATATTTTATCTTTTGTAACACCCGATTTCAATAAATTTTCGCCAGCCCAAATTGTTGTCGTAAAAAAATAATCTGCCAAAGCATCAGTAACCAAACGATTTATTTCTTCTGGCATACTCATATCAAAAGAACGAATTCCTGCTTCAACGTGAGCCACTTTTATATTCAATTTTTTTGCCACAATACTACACGCCATTGTGCTTGTAACATCACCTACAACCAAAACTAAATCAGCTGGATTTTGAATAAGTTCTTTCTCAAAAGCAATCATTATGGCAGCAGTTTGTTCGGCTTGTGTACCGCCACCACAATTTAAATTTATATCTGGTTCTGGAATATTGAGTTGTTTAAAAAAAGTATGACTCATTTTCTCATCAAAATGCTGACCAGTATGCACCAATCTATAAGATAGACCTGTTTGATTTTTTGTTGTATTGATGGCATGAATTATGGGTGCAATTTTCATGAAATTGGGTCTAGCACCAGCTATTAATGTAATTTTACTCATTTTTTGTTATAATTTTTGCAGGTACTCCACCTATTATTACATCACTCGGAAACGATTTAGAAACTACTGCTCCAGCAGCAACAATTACATTATCACCTATTTCTACGCCCGGAAGAATAATTGCATTAGCACCAATCCAGCAATTTTTTCCAATTCTAATTGGTGGTATTGTCTTGTCGTGTTTTTTAATATCATTTTTATCATGATTGGCAGAAATCATTTTTACTCCTGGTGCAAAAATTGTATCATCGCCTATATATATTTCATTTATTCCTTGAAAATAACATCCACCACAATTGGCAAAATATTGAGCAACACCTTTTCCTAAATGTATAGTTTTGCTTACTGTGGATGTAAAATGAACCATAAATGGTACTTCTGCATTTACTCTCATTATTTTTTGAAAGAAAAAATTTATTAAACGTATATTATTTGTTGAAGGTGAAAAATAATATTGAATGAGATTTGAAGGCTCATTTTTTTTCCAATTTCTATATTTGAATGAATCTAAAAACATTTTTTTATTTATTTTTTAATCTAAAATAGATTGGGAATAAAATTTTAGAAAAATTATAGACTTTAATAAAATTTTTATACAAAAATCGAACTCCAGAAGCATTAAGATGATTTAATTTTGCATCTTTCAATATAATGATGACTTTGAAATATTGTTTAAAATCATATTTTGAAATATTTGGAGATAATGACAAAAAAACATATTTAGCAACTACATGATTGACCAATTCTGTTTGTTTTTGAGTCAAGTCATTTGAATTAGCAAATTGCTTGATATCTTTTACTGCTGTAATAAATCCTGATATAGCTCTATCAGAATAATAAACACCTGAAACTGTTGCAGAACCTAAACTTGTAGTACGTTGATAAAATTTAGCATTATCAAACCCTACTTTTTGAGCAACTGAAAATACTTTTGAAATAAATAGTCCATCTTCAAGAAAAGGAACATTTTTAGGATATTGCAATTTGTATTTATCAATCATTTCCTTACGATAGAGAATTGCCCAAGACCTATCAGGATCTTTTACATCATAACCTCTAGAAGCAAAATAGCCATCTACTCCATCATATTTTTTTTTCTCTTGTTCACTAAAATTTGTTTGCCATATACTTTTACCTTGAGCATCGAAAATTTCAAAACTAAGATATAGAACATCTAATGCTTCTTTTTCAACTATTGTTAAAAAGTGTTTGAATGTATTAGGAAGCACATAATCGTCTGGATCAATGGGCATAATATAGTTGCCTTTTGCAACTGCAATAGCATTATTTCTTGCTGCCGAAACACCTTGATTTTCTTGATTGATTAGAACTATGTTATCGAACTCTAATTGTAGTTTTTCTACTATTGCTTTGCTATTATCTGGAGATCCATCGTTGGTTACAATTATTTCAAAATCAGTTTTTGGAATATCTTGATTTTCAAGACTTCTTATACATTTTTCTATATACTTTTCAACTTTATAAGCCGGAATAATAATACTTAAACGCATATTTATTGATAAAAAATATTACTTTTATTTTTTGACAACCTTTTTTTTATGGTATAAATATAATGGTACGGATTAATATAAAAACAAAATAATTTATAGAGAAAACTATAAAAAGTAGTATTTCTATTAAATCTATTATTTTGAAAAAAACGTGAAATTTTATTTACAAATTTTTCTGATTTGACCATTTCCCAAGGTAAAAATGGATGTGCAAATTTTTCTCTAATTTTAAACGAATATAATATTGCTGGTTTAAATAAAAAATTTCCACCAACATTATTTGTTGCTTTACTATGCACTCTATATCCTACTGTTGGAGTATGAAAATAATGCAATTGCTCTCCAGATTTAGTTAATTTTAACCACATCGGATAATCTTCAACTAGCTTATTAGTTTCATCATAACAACCCACTTTGATTAATGCTTTTATATTACAAAAATAGGAAGGTGTATAATGCATTCTGTCTTGAACCAATTCTATCCTATATTGATCCTTAGCAGTAAAAGCGGGATGCATCAAATTATTCGGAAAATCTTGAGGTGTGGTTTTTATAAAATTTTTATCTGAAAAATCATCTTGAAAAACCTTGACTTGACTAAAAACAATATTTGCTTTAGGGTTTTTCTCCACAAAAACCATATTGTCCTCTATGCAATTAGGCAACAAAATGTCGTCACCAGCTATAAATTTTAACCAATCACTTGTTGTTGCTGCAATACATCTATTGCAATTGGCAGAAACTCCAGTATTTTTTGGTACACTTATAACTTCAATTTTTGTAAACCTTTTTTGGTTTTTTTCTTCTAAAAGCCATTTATTTACAATATCTAATGTAGTATCTTTTGAACAATCATCTGATACTATTAATGCCAAATTGTTATAGGTTTGATTGAAAATACTTTCTAAAGTTTCAAGCACATATAGATCTGAATTATAAGTTGCAACAGCTACAGTGACTAGTTTATTCAATTTTTAAATTTAGATTTTAAACCAATTAATATTCCTTTTAAATTCATTCGCTTATTTAATTCAAATAGACTATAACTTATTGATAATATAACAATAATTACTTCAGCAAAATATGCATTTGGATATCCTAACCATTTAATAAAAAATAAACATAAAGCCAATGCTAACATTCCTTTAAACAAAAGTCCATAAACTTGTCTATTGTAATTAAAATTATATTTAGTTTTTAAGACAAAAATCATTAGTACAATACAAAATACATAACTAAAAACTAATGAAATACCCAAACCTGTTAATCCATAATATTTATAAAATAAAATATTGAAAACCAATACTATTAAGTTGGCGATTATTTCAATAGTTAGAAAAAGTTTATTATCTCCTTTTGCTAAAATAATAAATCCTACAACCCATACCAATCCTTTTAATGGTATAGCAAGAACAGACCAAAATATAAAATCTTGTGAAGCTATAAACTCTTTGCTTAACAAAATTCTAATTAAAATAGGAGTTGTTGCAATTAATAAAACCAAAACTATTGATAATATTATCAAAACCAATTCTGCTTGCTCGTTGACCAACTGTTTCCATTTTATTTCCTCGCCAATTACTCCTGATAATCTTGGATAATAATCGGTTGCCATTGCGGTAAAAACCATTCCAACATAACCATCAACTATTGCTAGTCCAGCATTATACAAACCAACATCTGAAAGTGTTCCTGTTTTTGATATAAATGCATTTAATGCAAATGCAACTCCAGATGCAAGTAAACTCACAATCGTTAAACTTATTCCTAATGTTACCATCGGTTTTCCTGCTGCAATTGTTTCTGCCCAACTTAGCTGTATTTTAGTATATTTTATTTTTGATTTAAAATAAAGAGAAACCAAATAAGTACCGAAGGAAGTTGCTATTATTGCTGGAACAACTCCTTTGATTCCATAAAAATAAAAAATAGGTAAAGCAACAACCAACCCAACAACTGCACCAAATATATTGGCTTGTGCTAAATATTTGATTTGTCTAGTTCCTCTTAATAATGTATAGATTCCGCCAGTTAAAGCTGCAAAAATAAAAGTTACTGAAAGCCAAATATAAGAAGTAGTATGTGTTGCATTACCAAATGACAAATGGCTTAAAACAGAGGATAATGATATAGTTAGAACAATACCAATAGCAGCCGTAATCCACATCCAACGACTAAAAACTGTAAAAGTTCTGGCAATTTGATTATCATCTCCAGATGCATGAGCTTTAGAGATATCACGAACAGCACTTTCGGTAACGCCAAGTGATGAAATTGTTTTTATCAGGTTAATGCTCGACATTAACAAACCGTTCAAACCCATACCGGCTGTACCCAAAAGCAGTGCTACTGCTTTACCTCTTATTAAGGTAATCAGGATATTAAAAACCTGAACGCCTCCAAAAATGGAAGTGGCTTTGAAAATAGATTTATAACTGGTATTTTTTTCTTCCAATCTTACTATTAAACTTCAAAAGTATTTATGATTTCAATAATTTTCATCACTTCGTCTGTAGTTGTTACTGGGCTAATTGGTAAACTTAAAACTTCTTTGTGTATGGTATTTGTTATGGCGTAATCTAAATGATTTAATGCCTTGTATGCCAATTGTTTATTGGGCGGAATTGGATAATGTATTAAGGTTTGCACACCATTTTTTTCTAAATAGTCTTGCAATTTGTCTCTTTCAGGATGTCTAATAACAAATAAATGCCAAACATGCTCTTTATTTTCTTCGAATGAAATTGTACTATTATTTGGAACTGGTAAAATAACGTGTTTGTTTATTATTCCGTTAAGATATAAAGATGCTAAATGTTGTCTGTATTGATTTTCTTTATCAATATATTTTAATTTTACATCTAAAAATGCAGCTTGAATTTCGTCAAGTCTACTATTGAGTCCTTGGTATTCGTTTACATATTTCTTTTTACTACCGTAATTGCCAATTGCACGCATCATTGTTGCCAATTCAGCATCATTTGTAGTTATTGCACCTGCATCGCCCAAGGCACCAAGATTTTTTCCTGGATAAAAACTAAAACCTGCAGCATCACCCAAATTTCCGGTTTTAACACCATTATATTCAGCTCCAATTGCTTGAGCATTGTCTTCAATAATTTTAAGATTGTGCTTTTTGGCCAAATCAACCAGAGATTGACTCCAACAAACTTGCCCATACAAATGCAC
>JAYTVI010000028.1:0-8050 GCA_043744095.1 Flavobacterium sp. | reverse complement strand
TCGTGGTATTTTTTATTGTTCCAACTATAAGAATAAATACTGGTGCCTATTGCTCCAAAAACCAACGGAATTTTCCAATACTTTTTATTGTATACCTGTCCTAATCCAGGAATTATAGCAGAATAAAATGCTGCTTTTGCTGGAGCCAAAGGATTTATTTCTTGATTTTTTAGAGTGTCTTTTGAAGCAACAATTGGTTCTACTTTACCTTGTGCAAAAACCGAAAAATTTCCTGTAATAAAAAAAAGTAATATGAATAATAGGCGATACACTAACCTTTAATTAGTTTAATTATTCTATTAAAATCTTCTTCAGAGTGAAACGGAATCGTAATTTTTCCTTTTCCGTTTCCTGCAACTTTTACATCAACTTTAGCACCAAAATAGGAGGTAATTGTTTTTAGTTTTTTGTCTTCAATTATAAAAGAAACACCTTTAGATACTGGTTTTGCTACAGAAGGTTTTAAACTTTCTTGGTATGCTTTTACCAAACTTTCTGTTTCACGAACCGAAAGGTTTTGAAAAACTATTTTTTGATAAATATCTGTTTGTACATCTTGATCTTCAATGTTAATAATTGCTCGACCGTGACCCATACTAATAAAACCATCACGAATACCTGTTTGAATGATTGGATCTAGTTTTAAAAGTCGTAAATAATTTGCAATTGTAGAACGTTTTTTTCCGACACGTTCGCTCATTTGCTCTTGAGTCAATTGAATTTCGTCTATTAAACGTTGGTATGATAATGCTATTTCGATTGGGTCTAAATCGTGTCTTTGAATATTTTCTACCAGTGCCATTGTCAACGATTCTTGATCGTTTGCAATTCGAATATAAGCAGGAACAGTAGATAATTTTGCAATTTTTGAAGCACGCAATCTACGTTCTCCAGAAATTAATTGGTATTTATTAAAATCTATTTTACGAACAGTAATAGGTTGAATAACACCCAATTCTCGAATAGATGTAGCAAGTTCTTGTAATGATTCCTGATTGAAATTGCTTCTCGGTTGAAAAGGATTTATTTCAATTGCATCAATATCAAGTTCGATGATATTGCCTACAACTTTATCTGCATTTTTATCATTTACAGATTGTATATTGTTTTCAGGATCTTTCAACAACGCAGATAATCCTCTTCCTAATGCTTGTTTTTTTACTGGTTGTGACATAAATCTATATACTGTTTTTCTTTATAATTTCTTGAGCTAAGTGCAAATAATTATTGGCACCTTTGCTAGTTGCATCATAACTAATAATGCTTTCTCCAAAACTTGGTGCTTCACTCAATTTAACATTTCTTTGGATAATAGTTTTGAAAACCATATCACTAAAATGTTTTTGAACTTCTTCTACTACTTGATTCGACAATCGTAAACGAGAATCAAACATTGTAAGCAACAAACCTTCAATATCTAAATCGGGATTGTGTATTTTTTGAACACTTTTTATAGTGTTTAATAATTTCCCTAAACCCTCTAAAGCAAAATATTCACATTGAATTGGGATTATTACAGAATCTGCGGCTGTCAAGGCATTTAAAGTTAATAAACCCAATGATGGAGCACAATCTATAAGGATATAATCATAATCGTCTTTGATACTTGCTAAAGCTTGTTTTAGCATGTACTCTCTATTTTCCTTGTCTACCAACTCGATTTCGATGGCAACAAGGTCAATATGAGCAGGTATTACTGAAACATTTGGTGACGAACAAGAAATTATGGCTTCTTCTGGACGATTACTATGCTCTAAAATTTGATATGTTCCTATAGTGATAGTTTCTATATCTATTCCTAGACCAGAACTGGCATTTGCCTGAGGATCAGCATCAATAAGCAGCACTTTTTTTTCTAAAACTCCCAATGAAGCGGCTAAATTGACAGATGTTGTTGTTTTTCCGACACCACCTTTTTGATTGGCAATAGCTATGATTTTACCCATTTAATTCTAATAATTTTGAACGGTAAAAATACAATTATTTATGGGTTTTGAAAATGTATTTTGTTAACAATCTTGTAAATTTTTTAAAAGTTAGAAAGAAAATGATTTACGAAGTTTATATGTTTATGAGATTTTATGTTTAAAGTTTTGACGGTATAATGTTTAAGAGGTTTAAAGTTTGAAGTTTGCTATTTTAACTATAAACTTCATAAACTAAATAACTCTATTTACTTCCCTTATTTTTTATCATTGTTTCTAACATATCCCACATTTCTTGTGGTATTTTTTCAAGAATATTAAATTGACCTGCACCTTGAAGCCATTCTCCACCATCAATAGTTACTACTTCACCGTTGATATATGCAGAAAAATCTGAAACTAAATAGGCTGCTAGATTTGCCAATTCTTGATGATTGCCCACTCTTTTTAAAGGCACTTTTTTTGCCATATCAAATTTTTCGGCTAAATCGCCAGGCAATAATCTGTCCCAAGCACCTTTTGTAGGAAATGGTCCAGGAGCAATAGCATTCATTCGTATTCCATATTTTGCCCATTCCACAGCCAAACTACGTGTCATTGCAAGTACGCCAGCTTTTGCAGTTGCACTTGGTACTACATATCCCGAACCTGTCCAAGCATAAGTTGTAACAATATTCAAGACATTGCAATTGGTTTGTTTGGCTTCTATCCAATGTTTCCCGAAAGCTAGCGTGCAGTTTTTTGAGCCTTTTAGAACAATATCAATAATAGTATCAAACGCATTTGCTGATAATCTTTCGGTTGGTGAAATAAAATTTCCTGCGGCATTATTTAGCAAAACATCAACTTTACCAAAAGTTTTTAATACTTCAGCTAGCATTGCCTCTACTTGGTCATAATGGCGAACATCGCATTGAATAGGTAAACATTTTCCGCTTGTTATAGTTTCTAATTCTGAAGCCGTAGTTTTCAATTTTTCAATATCTCTAGATGTTATGGCTACATTGGCACCCAATTCTAGAAAATATTTTGTCATTGCTTTACCTAAACCACTTCCACCACCTGTTACAACTATTACTTTACCTTTTAAGGCATCATCACGAAGCATTTTTGCTGAAAAATCCATATTTATTTATTTTGAAATGTAAATATATAAAAAATATTTATTATGCGTGCATAGTAATAAAAAAAGCTGGTTTGAAATTTTATTTTTCAAACCAGCTTAAAGATTTTAATAATCAGATTATTCTTTAATAAACTTACCTACAAAATTTTCAGATTTAAGGAAATATACTCCAGTTGAAAGTTGACTAATATCAATTTTAGTTTCATTTTCATTTAAGTTTAATGAAATATTTTGGATAATTTTTCCAATTGCATTTACAATTTTGAAATTATAATTTCCAATTACAACATTACTTCCTTTAGTTATATTGATTTCATTTTTAGCTAATGTTGGATATATTGAAAACTGAGAAACTTGATTCATAACTGTTCCTAAAGTCATACTATTTATAAAAACATCATCTACTATAAGTGTACTTCCAAATGTTGGTGTTGAACCTTCTTTAGCCATAGTAAATGATATACTCATAAAAACAGGTGTATTACTTGACGTTAAAGCAACTGGTGTATATACATATTCAAAATCTGTATTAAATCCACTTATGTCATAAGAAGCTTTACCTACAGAATTTTGGTCGGCATCAAAAAGTTCGAGTGTGGCTTGGGCAATATCATCGCCTAATGGTAAAAATTTGTAGTAAAATCCTAAATTATAACCATAAACTGAATCGAAAAGGTCTGCATTAAATGGTACTAAACTAGTATTACTGTTGTAACCACCACCAGGAGGAATGTCTTGTGAAGCATCTTCAAATAAAACTGCACCACCAACAATTAGTTCGTTTTGTGTTACATTAAACGCATTAGCCATTTCAAGTGCATATTGACCAGAATGACTGTTTCCAAAATTAGAATAACAAAGTCCTGGTATACAGCTACCATATTGAATTTCGTCTGAAAAAGTTTCTCCATTTCCAATATCAATTCCAACATTTATTGCAAATGCTTTTCCCCAATTACTGGGTAGAAAATTAGATTTTACATTTTCGAAATCTCCATTAATTACTTGTGCATTTAAACTAAAAACGGAAGTTAATAGTAAAGCTGTAATACTAAAAAAATAATTCTTTTTCATAACAATGTTTTTTAGTTAAAATTTTTTAACAGCAATTTTTTTATATACAAATATAATTCTAAAATCGTTACAAATACAATTAATAAGGTTGACTTAAGGTATACATTACAATAAAATCAATACTTTATACAACTTCGATTATATTGACAGAATAAAATCGGTCAAATTCTCTTCGGTCGATAATTGTAATTTTTTGCGCAATCTATGTCTAGCTGTTTTTACACTATCAGGTGAAATATTTAGAATTGACGCCATTTCTTTTATTGATAAATTCAATTTGATTAAGGCACAAATTTTTAAATCATTTGCACTAATATCAGGATAATTTTGTTTGAGTTTTGAGTAGAAATTCTTGTTTACACTTTCGAAATTTTTATCAAAATCATTCCAATTGGTATCTTGTGTAGAATATCTTTTTACAATTTTGGATAATTGTGCTTCAGCATTGAGCTCCTTTTTTTGAATGACATCTTTTATTTCCTCGATGATTTCATTTTTTTGTAACATTTGAATTGTTATTGCACTCAATTGACTTTCTTTATGGTCAATATCGTTATCAAATTGTTGTTGTTTGAGCTTTTTTTGTTCTTCGAGTGCTACAACCAAAGCTTCTTTTGTAGTCAATAACAATTTGTCACGTTTATAAACTCTTCTAAAATATAGAAAGCCAATGGCAAACAACAACAAAATCGACCCTAATAGATAATTCGTTAGACTTGAAACCTGATTTTCTTTTGAAACAAGTTCAAGTTTTCTATCTTTTTCTGCAACTTCAAATTGTACTTCCAAACTTTTTACAATTTGCTCTCTTTCAAACGAATAGAAATTATCTTTGATTTGAATAACATTATTTTGTAATTGTGATACTTCAAAATAGTTGCCTTGTTTATTCTTAATTTCTATTAATGCTTCGATGGCATTTATCTCAAAAGTTTTGTCCGTCAATTTTTTGCTAATTTGCAATGCAATATTGAAGTTTTTTTCGGCTTGACCGATATTGTTTTCAAAAGTTAAAAACCATTTTCCGAGAGCAATTTGAGCTTTTACTTGTGCTTGTTTATTTTCTGAAGATTGTGCAATGTTGAGTGCTTTATTAAAAAAATTCCAACTGATTTCTTTTTGATTTTTAGCCATTGCAAAAGTTCCTAATTTACAATATGAAGTGGGTAAATAGGCAATATTATTAGCTTTTTCAAATTCAATTAAAGCCATTTTAAAATAAATTTCAGAAGAATCTTTTTGTTTCTTTAATTCGTATAAAGTACCTAGGCTAGTGTATGCCAAACCCAAAGTTCCAGAAGTATCTTTTTTGTTTTTTAATTCGACTGCGACTTCTTTGCTCAATCGCATTGCATCAATATATTTTTTTTGACGAGAATAGATTGTACTAATTAGTTGTAAACATTTATAACGTCCTAAATTTCCGATTTCGGGGTTTGTTTTTGTAACATTTTTGTATTCGTTGAGTGATTGTGTTACAAATTGGAGACCTTTTTCTAAACTTGAACCATAGGAACAAATTCCTAAATATAGCAACGATTCAGCATTGTCGGTAGTATTTTTTTCTCTAAGTGCTTTTTGATGTGCTTGCCAAAAATATTTGAATGCTTCATTTTCATTGTCTTTGACCAATGCTGCCCAACCTTTTTGCATCAATTGATTATCTGGCAAACGAGCCAAACTTATCATTGTAAACAATACTGCACACCAAAATATAATTGTTTTTAAAAAATTCATACTTCAAAAGTAGATTTTTTTATGCTTCAACCTTAAAATAGAGGTGTACAAAAAGTAAACAGCATTAAAAAACTATAATTTTAGTAATCTTTCTGTGGCTTGAGTTAGTGTATTTTCGTCTTTGGCAAAACAAAAACGTACACATTGAGTTTGTTTTGCATCTGCATAAAAGGGTGAAAGCGGAATTGCTGCTACACCAATTTCCTTAACCAACCGTTTGGTAAATTCGATATCATTTTCGTTTGAAAAAGAGATGTAAGATGCAATTTGAAAATATGAACCTTCACATGGTAATATTTCGAATTTGGTTTCGTGAAGAAGTTTTCTAAAAAAATCTCTTTTTTGTTGGTAAAATTTTCCAAGTTCTGCTACTTCAACAATATCCATATAATCGTTGAGAGCATATTGTGCCACACTATTGACACTAAAAACCAAAAACTGATGTACCTTTTTGATTTCGTTCATTAAATATTCGGGAGCAATAAGATAACCAATTTTCCAACCTGTGATATGAAATGATTTTCCGAAGGAAGAAACAACCACGCTTTTTTCTCTCAAATTTTGATATTGATTGATAGAAAGATGTTTGTTTTCGAATGTAATGTATTCATAAACTTCGTCAGACAACACAACAACTTTTGGAAACAAATCTAACAGTTTTTCAAGTTGTAGAAAATCATTTTCTGTCCAAATTTTTCCAGTTGGATTGTGGGGATTATTGATGATAATCATTCGAGTTTTGGAATTCATAGCATTGCCAATAATTTCCCAATTGGGAGAGAAATCATCGTTTAGATTGATCCGAATAGGTTTTGCACCACACAATAATATTGGGGTTTCATAACAATCGTAACTTGGATCAAGAATAATAACTTCGTCATCTTTGTGAACCAATGCTTGAATGGTTGCAGAAATCCCTTCGGTTGCACCAGCAGTAATCAAAGCTTCGGTAGTAGGATTTATTTCTCGAGAATAGGATTTGAAAGTAAGCGTCGCAATTTTTTCCAATAATGGGGTAAAACCTGCCATTGGCAAATATTGATGAATTTCTTCCATAGTGCGACTTGCCACTATGTTTTTTAGTTTTTCATCAACAGGAAAATTAGGAAAACCTTGCGATAAATTAATAGCTTGATGCTCCATTGCCATTTTTGACATAGTAGTAAAAATTGTAGTTGCTATGTGTGGAAGTTTTGACATTTAATCTTTTTGTATATATAGGGAAAGGTTTGTGGGGATTTTGTAACGCAAAGAGAGAAGAGTATAAACTTTTTTTTAGTTATAATGTTAGAAATTTTAGGAGTGCGTTCAGTTAGATGTTTTTTTCTAAAAAAATTAAACCATCAACCATATCATTCAACATTTTACCCAAAGGTAATTTACCTTGATTCGATATTTCAATATAAAATTTTATTATTCTCTTATTTGTCCTAAGCTTAATTCTATTAAATAATTGAAAAACAGTTAGGTTATTGAGTATAAAATCTTCTAAAGAATATTTCACAATATTTACTATTGAGTTTTTAAATAATTCTATATCTTCTTTTGTTATGTCTTCTACTCGCTTTGGATCATCGTGTTCTTCAATTTCTTGAAAATCAGTTATAAGATTTGGAAATCCAATCGATGATTTTAGTCCACAATCTTTGAAATATGTATTTAAATATTGATTAGATCGGCAGGATAATAAAATTAGATTTTTATTTTTGAAAACACTCAATTGCCTTTCTGTAATAAATGCATCTGATTGATAAAAATTAGTTCTTGCGCCACTTAATCCAGAACTAGTACCGTGCCCTAAAAACAGTATTAATTCATTATTATCTATTTCGTGTATAAATTCAAAAAAAGAGGAATGATCTTCTTTAGTAGTTAATCTTATTACATTAATCTCAGCTGATGTATTTTCTTTAAGATATAAATAAATTTCTTCTAGAAAATCTGTTGTATCATCTTTGGGATGAATAATATTTATTTTTTTACTATTCATTTTTTAAAATTGCAAAGTGTGATATTGCAAGACCAATAAGTTTTTTCTTGAAATTTAGAGATAAAGAGTCATTATTTATAATTTTTTCAGCTATTTCATTAAGGGAATCTCTAAAAACGCATTAATTTTTTTAACGCATTAATTTTTTGTATTTTTAGCTAATGAAACAGTTCAAAAAACATAGAGATTACGGATTTT
>JAYTVI010000027.1:0-31510 GCA_043744095.1 Flavobacterium sp. | reverse complement strand
TTATAGAACGTATTCCGCCACCAAAAGGGAATGTTGACGAACCTTTACAAGCTTTGATTTTTGATTCTGTTTACAATCCTTTTAGAGGTATTGAAGTAATTTTTAGAGTTAAAAATGGTGAAATTCGTAAAGGTCAGAAAATCAAATTTATGGCAACCGGCAACGAATATTTTGCCGATGAAATTGGAACTTTAAAATTGAATCAAGTTCCTAAACAGGTTATTTCTGCTGGAGATGTTGGGTATTTAATATCCGGAATAAAAGAGGCTAAAGAAGTAAAAGTTGGTGATACATTGACCGATGCAAAAACACCTACTACAAATATGATTACTGGTTTTGAAGATGTAAAACCAATGGTATTTGCTGGGATTTATCCTGTAGATACAGAGGATTATGAAGAGTTGCGAAATTCTATGGAAAAACTACAATTGAACGATGCTTCGCTTGTTTTTTTACCAGAAAGTTCTGCTGCTTTAGGTTTTGGTTTTAGATGTGGGTTTTTGGGGATGTTGCATATGGAGATTATCCAAGAAAGATTGGAACGTGAGTTTAATATGACTGTAATAACAACAGTACCAAACGTTTCATACTTAGCTTATACCAAAAAAGATCCCGAAAAAGGAATGGTTGTAAACAATCCTTCAGATTTACCAGAACCATCAAGATTAGAACGTGTTGAAGAACCTTATATAAAAGCAACTATTATTACCAAATCTGATTTTGTAGGTAATGTAATGAGTTTGTGTATCGAAAAACGAGGTCTGATTACCAACCAAACCTATTTGACTACCGAACGTGTCGAATTGACTTTTGATATGCCTTTGGCAGAAATTGTTTTTGATTTTTATGATAGATTGAAAACTGTTTCAAAAGGATATGCTTCTTTTGATTATTCACCTATCGGAATGCGAACTTCAAATTTGGTAAAAGTAGATATATTATTAAATGCAACTATTGTTGATGCGTTGTCATCATTGATACACGTTGATAATGCGTACCACATTGGTAAAAAAATGTGCGAAAAACTGAAAGAATTAATTCCACGTCAACAGTTTGACATTCCTATTCAAGCTGCAATTGGAGTAAAAGTTATTTCTCGCGAAACTATAAAAGCACTTCGTAAAGATGTAACTGCAAAATGTTATGGTGGTGATATTTCTCGAAAGCGAAAACTACTCGAAAAACAGAAAAAAGGTAAAAAACGAATGCGACAAGTAGGTAATGTCGAAATTCCGCAGGAAGCATTTATGGCGGTTTTAAAGTTGAATGATTAATTTTTAAATAACTTTATCAAAAAATTATGTATTTAAATGATGAAATAAAAAAAGAACTCGATTATTTTAAAAGAATGAACGAGCATTTCACTATAAATGCTGGAAAAAGTACAACAAATGTTTCTGAAGCGAGTGATGAAATTTCATACATAGCTTTAAGTGCATCTTTAGCAATGGATTTATTTGAAGAAGGTTTTTTTGAGAATTTTAATATTACAGATAAGTTTATATCTGGAAAACAAGAGTTACTCTTAGATGCTTATGCGTTTATTGAAACCGAATCTACAAATGAAAAACACTTACATCTATTTCAATATAAGCTTCATCAATCTGATAAAAACGCAACATCTCCTACAGATTTAAGAGATTTTACAACACTGATGAATGATACTTTTGTTCATCCCGAACTCAGAAATAATGATCTTCTATTAAATCCTGTATTAAACGAAATAGATCAACAAGTACAAAATTTTTTAAGCAAAAAAGGTCGTAAAATTGCTGTTTATTGTCATTTTATTAATAATGCTCAAGGAATAAATCGCTCAAATAATGATGCAATAAATAGCGTTTTGGGAAGATTTGAACAAGATAAACAACTATATCGTTTTAATATTCAAGTTTATGGATTACAAGATATTATTGACTTAGCTGTAGATGGAAAAATTCGAGTAGTATCTGAAAACATCGATTTTATTTTGGATGGTCAACATTCATTTAGATACGAAGATAACAGCAGAAGAACAAGTTTGGGATTGCCAAAAAGAGTTTTTATTGGTATGTGTAATGTTAATGAATTTATTCGACTTCAAAATAAGTATCATAACAATCAGCTGTATGCTGAAAATATTAGATTATATTTAGGTGATCGTGGAGCAGTAAACAAAGATATTATTAACACAATTACTAATATTGAAAGTATTTGGTTTCCATATATGAATAATGGAATTAGTATTATTTGCGATGAAATAACTCTTGGTACACCAAAAGTAAATAGCAGTATAAATGTTGAATTAAAAAACCTTCAAATTATTAATGGCTGTCAAACCGTAAACGCTTTATTCAGTGCAAAATACGGCGAGAAAACAAAAGATAATTTTAAACCAGCAAATATATTAGTTAGAATTTATGAAATAGATTCATCACAAGCTGATTTTAAATTAAATGTAATTAAAGCAACTAATAATCAAAATGCTGTCAAAACCTATTCACTATTAGCAAATGATCCGTTACAAATTGCTATTGGAAATACAATAAAAGAGTTCGATTATTTATATGACCGAAAAGGAGAGGCAAAACACTCTTCAACAAAAAAAATTGTTAGTATGCCAAATGGCGCACTAGCATATAGAGCTATTTATATGGCAGCTGCTCAATCTTTACGTTCTAGAATGGGAGAAAGTAGAGTTTTTCAAAAAACAGAATACGAGAAAATTTACAAAAATTCGTCTTTGGATGATAATGAAGAACTTTATTTATTAAGTAGTAAATTATTGTCATCATCAATTATATTAGATACTATAAGAGATCTAGTAAGAGAAAATTCAGATAGTTATACTACTTCACTTCCTGTTTTCAAAAAAAGCACATATTACATTGCAGGACTTATCTATGCTTTAAATAAAAAAGAAATTGATGATTTTAGTAAAAATATGGTTGATTTATTAATTGAGAATAATTATGCTAAAACTAAAGGACTTGATATTCCAACTAAAATAATTATTCTTTTGAAAGATAAATTTTCTGAATCTGTTGAAAATTTTACTGTTTTTTATAATTCATTAGATATAGAAAAAACAGATATAGATAATTTATTAAAAAGTAGCGATTTTGGAAAATTATATAAAAAACATATAGAAAGTATTTCTGGAACATTTGAAGAATAATTTAAAAGAGAATGCGATTATCGATTTTAAAGTTGAATGATTATTTTTTTTAGATAAAAGAAAAAAGACTAATAGATAATAGACAAAACCTTATGATTTAAATTATTGGGTTTTGTCATTTTAAACATATTGGAAACCGCATTTTTGGAAACCAAATAAAGTTAACTTTATGTGAATGAAAATAAATGAATTATTTAAGCGACTTTATTAAATCACTCTTTTTATTTTATTCCTCACTTATAGCATCCCAACCTCTCGCTTTCAAAGGGATTTTGGTATCTGCTCTGGTTATAAGATGAATTCCTTCGCTTTCTTGAGTCATATGTCCGATGATTGAAAAATTAGGGTTTCCTTTTATTTTATCAAAATCAGCAATATCAATAGTAAAAAGTAATTCATAGTCTTCTCCTCCATTAATCGCTACTGTTGTCGAATCTATAGAAAACTCCTCACAAACTGAGATAAATTGAGGGTCAATAGGAAGTTTGTCTTCATACAAATTGCAACCTACTTTTGATTGTTTACAAATATGTATTATCTCTGATGATAATCCATCTGAAATATCAATCATTGCCGTTGGTTTAATTTCTAATGCGTGTAATAATGTGCGAACATCTTTTCTGGCTTCTGGCTTTAATTGACGTTCTATTAAATAGGTATAAGCATCTAAATCTGGTTGAGAGTTTGGGTTAACCTGAAAAACTTGTTTCTCTCTTTCAAGAACTTGCAAACCCATATAAGCCGAACCCAAATCGCCAGTTACTACCAATAAATCAGTTTTTTTTGCTCCGCTTCTATATACTATTTCGTTTTCATCTGTTTCACCAATTGCAGTAATACTAATGATTAATCCTTTTTGAGATGAAGTGGTGTCGCCACCAATTACATCTACATTGTATTCTCTTGCGGCCAATGCAATTCCGTCAAACAACTCCTCTAAAGCTTCTAAAGGAAAACGATTGGAAACCGCAACAGAAACTGTTATCTGTGTTGCCATGGCATTCATTGCACAGATATCAGACACATTTACAACAACTGCTTTATAACCTAAATGTTTTAAAGGCATATACGCCAAATCAAAATGAACTCCTTCTATTAACAAATCTGTAGATACAACAACTTTTTTGTCTTTAAAATCCAAAACTGCAGCATCATCACCAATCCCTTTTAGTGTAGAGGTTTGTTTGATTTCAAATCGTTTGGTTAAATGGTTTATTAAACCAAATTCGCCCAATTGAGCTATACTTGTACGTTGTGGAGTTTTGTCTTCAATCATAATTTTATATTTGAAGCACAAAGGTACAAACTAGAACTGTTTTTAGTGCAAGTAAATAACAAAAACAAAACCCCACTTAAAAGTGAGGTTTCAAATAATTTTTTAGTGTATATTATAAAGTTTCTTTCAACCATTTGTAAAACTCTCTTTGCCAAACTTGTGCATTTTGTGGTCTCAAAACCCAATGATTTTCTTCTGGGAAATATAGAAATCTACTTTTAATTCCTCTCAACTGAGCTGCCTGAAAAGCTTCTTGTCCTTGTCCAATTGGTACTCTAAAATCGATTCCTCCTTGAATGATTAAGATTGGAGTATTCCATTTGTCAACAAAATTGATTGGATTGAATTCTTTATATGCTTTTTGAGCAACTTTATTGTCTTTTTCCCAATAAGCACCACCAAAATCCCAGTTATTAAAGAAAACTTCTTCGGTGGTCCCAAACATACTTTGCGTATTAAAAACACCATCGTGAGCGATAAATGTTTTGAATCTATTTTTATGAATTCCAGCTAAATAAAAAACAGAATATCCACCATAACTTGCACCAACACAACCCAAACGAGTTTTATCTACATAACTTTCTTTAGCAACATCATCGATTGCAGAAAGGTAATCGTCCATTACTTGTCCTCCCCAATCTCCAGATATTTTCTCGTTCCATTCTTGTCCGTGACCATACATTCCACGACGATTAGGTGCTACAACTACATATCCTTGAGATGCCATCAAAGAGAAATTCCAACGAAAAGAATAAAATTGTGTCAGAGGAGATTGTGGTCCGCCTTGACAATATAAAAGAGTTGGATATTTTTTAGATTTATCAAAATTTGGAGGAAGTACAACCCAAACCAACATTTTTTTTCCGTCGGTTGTTGTTACATATCTTCTTTCATATTTTGGCAAATTGAGTTTGTTATAGATTTCGGTATTTACATTTGAAATTTGTTTCCAGATGTTTTTTTTCAAATTATAAGAGTAAATTTCTAATGCATGATTCATATCTGTACGATTCAAAATAGCGGAATCTCCAGTAATATCAACTATATCGTGAACATCAAAATCACCAGTTGTTATTTGTTTTATAGTTATTGCCATTTTGGTTACACCAGGAAAATTGACTTCAAATAATTGTTGTGTGCCATCAAAAGCAGCTATAAAAAAGACTTTTTTACCATCTTTACTCCATTTAAAACTTTCTACTGAACCATCCCAATTAGCAGTCAAATTCATTTTCATTTCTCTGAATGCTACGATAATGTCATTTTTATCGGCTTCATAACCGTCACGTTTCATTTGCAACCAAGTTAAATTTCCTGTTGGTGAAAATGAAGGATTGGTATCGTAACCTAAATTATCTTCGGTTAGATTTTTTGTAGTTTTAGACTCAAGATTGTATTCATACAAGTTAGTATTGGTAGAAATTGCATAAGCTGTTCCTTCTTTTTTCTTGCAAACATAAACAATCGATTTGCTGTCTGGAGACCAAATATAATCTTCATCACCTCCAAAAGGTTTTTGAGGCGAATCAAAATTTTCACCTTTCATAATATCCATTGCAATGGCACCTTCTTTATTTTCTGCATAAAAAATGTGATTGTGATTTCCGATATTCCAAGTATCCCAATGACGATAATCTAATCCTTTATAGATTTGAACATCAGATTTTTGTAGTTCAGGATAATAATCTTTACCTAAAATTGTTTCTGTTTTTACTTCTTGAGTTGTTAATATAAATTTTCCGTCAGGCGAAATAGTTTTATCTGTCAAAACATCTTTTGTGTCTTTTATTTCTGTTGGAGTTCCTCCAGAAACAGGAATTGTATACAATTTTGAATTTGATTTGTTTTCTTCTACAGAAGGAGTTGTGACTTTGTAAACAATACTTTTCTGGTCTTTTGATATTCCAAAAGTGGTTACTCTACCAAGTTTCCAAAGAAGTTCGGGCGACATTGTGTTTTGAGACATACTGTTATAAGAAATTAGAATTAATGCTACTGCAACTATTTTTTTCATAATTAATTTTGATTTTTGAATGCATAAAAGTAAACATTTTAAATAAAAAAAAGCTACCTCAAATGAGATAGCTTTTTAAAATAATTGGGTTTAAAATTTTATTTTTTGATAAAACGTTTTATAGCAGTTTGTCCATTTGAAGAAACTTCTAATAAGTAGTTTCCTGTATTAAGGTTTGACACTGAAATTGAACCATTTTCGATTTTACCTTTAGCTACTTCTTGTCCTAAAACATTAAGCACTCTATAAGTTGCATTTTCTTCAACTGAAGAAATATTTAAAATATCTTGAACAGGATTTGGATACAAATTAATGTTCAATGATACCTGATTAGATTCTGTTCCTCTTGCAACAGAAGTAATATTTACAGTATAATCTTCAACTTGACCGTATGTAAAAGTTCCACAAGGAGTTGTTGGAGTAGTACTATATCTCATAATTACTCTCATTCTAGTTGAACCTAAACTAGCAGTTGCAGGAATTGTAAATGTTCCAGCAACAGGTGTTGTTGTAGATCCTGCTTTTGTCCATGCTTTTTCTCCTGTATCTGTGAAAACACCATTTTGGTTGTAGTCAATATAAACAGCATAAGCTTCACTATATACTGTTGAAGTCCACGACGGAGTAATTGTAATAGTATTTGCTGCTCCTCTAACTACATTTGTAGAAAGTGCAGTAAAATCTTCATAACCAGCTGTTCCTGTTGATGTATTGTTAATAGTTCCAAAAACTACTTTGCCAATTCTTTCGTCAGCAGTATTTGTTGCAGAAGCATTACAATAAGTAACTATTGAAGCTAAAGTTGTAACACTAACGGTGTTGCTTGCAACAGAAATATTTCCAGCCGCATCTTTTGCTTGAACATAGAAGGTATATGCTGTTGAAGCCGTTAAACCAGACACCGCATATGATGTTGCTGTAGTAGTTGAACCTAATAAAGTTGTTCCTCTATAAACATTATATCCTGTTACTGCAACATTATCTGTAGCACCTGTCCAAGATAAAGTTGTAGTTGTAGAAGTTGTTCCAGATGCTGATAATGTTGGAGCAGTTGGAGCGGTTGTATCTGGAGTTAATGTTGTTACAGAAACAGTATTACTAGCTAGAGAAACATTTCCAGCAGCATCTTTTGCTCTTACTGTAAAAGCAAATGTTGTTGCAGAAGTCAATCCTGTTACTGCATATGTTGTTGCTGTAGTTGTTGACCCTAATAAAACGCCATCTTTATAAACATCATAACCAGTAACTCCTACATTATCTGTAGCACCAGACCAAGATAAATTAGTTGAAGTTAACGTTGTTCCAGATGCAGAAAGTGTTGCAGCAGTTGGAGCTGTTGTATCAGGCACTGGAGCTAATGTTGTTGCAAATGCTGAAGCACTTTGACCTGATAAATTTCCTGCTGCATCTTTTGCGCTAACTGCAAAAGTATATCCTGTAGAAGGTGTTAATCCTGTTACAGTATAAGAATTTGTGGCAGATGTACCTATTAAAGTAACACCTTGATAAATATTATATGCTGTAACTCCTACATTATCTGTTGAAGCAGTCCAAGAAAGATTAGTAGTTGTTTGAGTTGTTCCAGAAGCAACTAAATTAAGTGGCGTTGAAGGAGCAATTGTGTCAGTTGAACCTGCAGTAATAGTAAAGTTTGTATTAGATACATCAAAGAAAATATGATTTGTTCCTTTTACCATAATTCTATTTGTTGTTCCTGGTGTATTTGGAATTATAACCGCTTCTGTACCATCATTTGGAGTTGCTGCTAATAATGTTGACCAAGAAGTTCCACCGTCAGTAGATAGTAATACATCAACATTTGCGCAATTTACACCATTTGCTGTTGTACCACCTACAACCCAAGTTATAGTTTGAGAAGAACCTCCAGCATATGAAACTGCAGTATTTGGTGAGCTTACTGAAAATGGTCCGGCAGTTGTGTTTACAGTAACAATCATATCATCACTATTGTTTGCCGGTCCGCCAACTCTATTATCACGTACAGTAACTCTAAAATTCATTGTTCTTGCAACAGAAGATAATGCTTCTACAGTAATTGCAGTACCAGCAGTTGTTGTTGCACCTGTTAATACAGAAGACATTTTAGGAAAATATCTTGTTGGTGAAATTGATGAATTATATGATCTAAAATTAACTCCTGTAGTTTTTGTTGCACTTGGTGCTGCAGATGTTGTTTGAGAATCCATTTGTTCCCAATTATAAGTAAGAGCATCACCATTGGCATCTGTTCCTACACCTGTTAACATAAAAGGAGTGCTTTTAGGAATTGTATAATCTAAACCAGAATTTGCTGTAGGAACAGCATTTCCTGTAGGTGTATTTGTTTGACAGGTTTTTGTTTTAATATTATTAGTTACTTGTTGTATAGTAACTGCATGAAAATATGCGTCAGAATGTGGCTGAACATCTAATGATGTAATTCCTGCATATCCCATAATTGTTGATCCTGAACCTGGTTCCATTTGAACTCCTGTTCCTTCATTGCTATGAGTAAATGTATGATTTCCACCAAATTGATGTCCTAATTCGTGTGCAACATAATCAATATCAAAGTTATCTCCAGAAGGTATACCATCTGCTGGAGAAGTGATACCACTTCCTTTTGAACCATTCACACAAACACAACCAATACATCCTGCGTTTCCACCTCCACCAGTTGCTCCAAATAAATGACCAACATCATAATTTGCCTCACCAATAACTGAGGTTAAAGTGGATTGTAATTGTGCATTCCATTGCGACATACTTGCTGCAGCAGAATAAGGATCTGTCGATGCATTAGTGTAAAGTACCAAATCATTATTGGCAATTAAATTCATTCTAACTCCAAAATCTTTTTCAAAAACACCATTTACTCTAGTCATAGAAGCATTTATAGCTGCAAGAGCAAGAGCTTTTGTTCCTCCAAAATAAACAGCATATTCTCCAGTACAAGACATTGCGAGACGAAATATTCTTAACATAGAATCGTCAGCATTGGGTCTTGCAGCAAGATTTGTTCCTAAATCTGCTTGTGCAACATCTATCACTTTGCATTCAAATTTATTTAAAGAAGCAGCTTTATCAGACTTTCTATAAACTGCATACGAGCTTAAATCTGTTGTGTAAGGTTCAATAAATTCGGCAGATTGATTGGCTCTTATCACCATTGTTTGTAATCCTAATGGCGAAATACTGAAATATATTGTAGAACTAGGATTTTCAACACCTTGACCTACATATGATTTTATTTCTTGATATTTTGCCGCCAATACAGGATCCATATTTGAAGATTCCTGAATTCGAAAACTTTCTATTTGTCCGTCAGCATTAGGAAACGAAACAATTGTGTTTGAAACACTACTTGAAGCAAATCTTTTTGGAGAACCAACAAGAGATTGCTTTAATTGTTCAATGTTTAATTCAAATAATCTTGGATTTAATATTTGTTTTTTGTTTTCAATAGTAACTGCATTTGGATTTTTTGCAGTCACTTTCCATGAAGTTTTTCCTGATTGTGCATAGGAAAAACTTGAGATTACAACAAGTGCAATCGAAAGTAATTTGTTTTTCATAATCTTGGGTTGTTGATTTTATTAATTTTAGCACTCCAAATATAAAATTATTTTTAAATAATAATGAAAGGATTCAATAAATTAATTAACAAATCGACAAACTACATTGTCTTAATTTGAATATTACGCAATCATTGACAAAAAAAATTACGATAACCATATTTATTAAAACGACTTTTCATACTTTTCATTTTCAATAAAAAAATGTTATTTTTATAAAAATTTTCAAAAATGAATTTGAGTTATTGGGAACTAAAAAATTGGTTTACAAATATTGACTACACCATTGTAGGTAGTGGTATTGTTGGTTTGCACGCCGCATTGTTTTTGAGAGAAAGGTTTCCAGAAAGTAAAATTTTAGTTTTAGAAAAAGGAATGTTGCCACAAGGTGCTAGTACAAAAAATGCTGGCTTTGCTTGTTTTGGAAGTATTTCGGAAATTATTGATGACTTAAAATCCCATTCTGAAGAAGAAGTAATAAAACTCATACAAAAACGCTGGCAAGGATTACATTTGTTAAGAAAAAAACTTGGTGATACAGTCATAGATTTTAAGCCTTATGGTGGTTACGAATTGTTTTTTGAAAAAGATGAAAACAGCTACAAAGATTATTTGCAAAAATTACCTTTTATAAACGAAATTTTAAAACCTCTTTTTAAAACTGATGTATTTATCAAAGAAATCGATCGATTTGGTTTCAAAGGAATTCAAGACTATTTGATTTATAATCCTTTTGAAGCACAAATAGATACTGGAAATATGATGCAGGAACTTTTGAGACAAGCTGTTTCTCAAAATATTTTAATTTTAAACCAACAGATTGTAACATCCTTCCATGATTCCAATAATATAGTTGAAGTTAGTCTAAATGATTTTAGTTTTAAAACAAAAAAACTGCTTTTTGCTACAAACGGATTTTCAAATCAACTTATAAATGCTGCTGTAAAACCAGCCAGAGCACAAGTTTTGATAACAAAACCGATACCTAATTTAGACATCAAAGGTACTTTTCATATTGACAAAGGGTATTATTATTTTAGAAATATCGAAAACAGAATACTTTTGGGTGGCGGAAGAAATCTTGATTTTGAAGGAGAAACAACTACAGAATTTAATGAAACAGAATTAATACAAAACGCTCTAGAAAAACTTTTAAATGAAGTAATATTGCACAATCATGATTTCGAAATTGACCATCGTTGGAGCGGAATAATGGGTTTAGGATCAAGTAAAAACCCAATTGTAGAACAACTTTCACAAAATGTATATTGTGGTGTGAGACTGGGAGGAATGGGAGTTGCAATTGGTAGTTTGGTTGGAAAAGAATTAGCAGAATTAGTTTAGATGGCAATTAATAAAAAAAAACAATCAACAAAGAAAGAGTCTCAAAATTTATTTAAAAGAGTTTTTAGACTATTATGGAAAACGATGATTTGTTTTGTCGGTCTATCTGTTTTATCCGTTTTTATTTTCAAATGGATTCCCGTGCCCATAACTCCATTAATGATTACTAGAGCAATTGAAAATAAATTAGACGGCAAAGATATGGTGTTAAGTCACGATTGGGAACCAATAGAAAATATATCAACAAATTTGCAAAAAGCAGTAATTGCCAGTGAAGACGGTACTTTTCTAACACATTACGGATTTGATTTTGTAGCTATTCAAAAAGCCATGAAAAACAACGAAAAAGGAAAGAAACTTAAAGGTGGTAGTACGATTTCGCAACAAACCGCCAAAAACGTTTTTCTATGGCAAGGCAGAAGTTATCTCCGCAAAGGATTGGAAGCCTATTTTACAGTTTTGATAGAAATAGTTTGGGGCAAAGAACGAATTATGGAAGTCTATCTAAATAGTATCGAAATGGGTGATGGTGTTTATGGTGCTCAAGCTGCATCGAAACATTGGTATAGAAAAAACGCTTCTGTATTATCAAAAAATGAAGCTGCAGGAATAGCTGCAATTTTGCCAAACCCAAGAAAATATAAAGCTACAAACTCATCCTCCTATATCAATAATAGAAAAAGTAGGATTATAAAACATATGAGTTATGTAGGAAAACTAGATTATTAATAAAAAAATGCCCCAAATAGTCTTTGACTTTTGGGACATGTCCTTAAAATAAATCTTCTGTTAGTGAAACAATGGAATATATTGTTTCCAATGTTTGTAAATCATTATAGCATTAAGAACTAAAACTAATAATGCTGCTACAACTCCTGGAATATCTAAAAACAAATGAAAAAGTAAAATATTGATAGATATTGGAGCCAATAAAATTAATCCGAAAGCTATCCATTTTTTTAACAAGAGCATTATTCCAATAATAACTTCTAGGATACCTACAATTGGAAAAATATATCCTGTAGCTCCTAATGAGTTCATAAAATCAGCTGCTTTGCCTGTTGGTGGTGGTAAAGGAATAAAATGCAAAAACATATTGCTGCCAAAAACAACAAGTAAAATTCCTAATGTGATTCGAACGAGCATCGTAAATTGTGAATTCATAAATAGTTAAGTTTAGTGTTTTAAATAAAAATCCTAAATTAATAAATAATTCTATACAAAATACACAATTTTTAAGGAATATAAAAAAAAAGCACTTAAAAATAAACGCATATCATTAAAAAAAGCTTTCAAAACTGTTATTTAACAAGTGTTTGAAGGTTTTAATTTTTAAATTTTAAAAAAAACTACTAACAAAACTACTAATAGTTATATATTCACAAACTAAAATTTTTGATATTGAAAACCGTACTCATAACTGGTGCATCTAGTGGAATTGGAAAAGAAACAGCTTTATTTTTTGCAAAAAATAATTGGAAAGTTGTTGCAACAATGATATGTAAAGATTCTGTAATAGAATTAAACACCATTCCCAACATTAGTTGTTTTTTACTAGATGTTTCGTCTACAGAAAGTATTCTGGAAGCTAAAAAACAAATTCTAACTGATTTTAAGACAATAGATGTTATCATAAATAATGCCGGCATTGGCTATAGAAGTTTTGTAGAAATGGCCGATGATGACAAAATAAACGCCATAGTTGATGTCAATTGGTTAGGAATTGTAAAAATTTCTAGAGCTTTTATACCTGTTTTTAGAGCTCAAAATTTTGGTCATTTTATTAACATTTCCTCTGTTGCAGGTTTGGTAAATTTGCCTTTAGGTAGTTTTTATCATTCAACAAAACAAGCTGTAGAAAGTTTTTCTGAATGTATGTCTTATGAATTACTTGATTTTAATATCAGTATAAGTACGGTTCAATTCGGAAATGCTCCCTCTAATTTTCAAGAAAACACAACAAAAAGTGTAACGAGTTCTATAGCATCCTATAACAATCTTATGAGTAAAATTACTCAAATACTCCATAAAAAAACGAAAAAAAACAAGAACTTAACTCCTACAATCACTAAAAAGCTTTTTGAAATCGCAAACAATCCTTCAACAAATTTTAGGAGATACACTATTGGTTTTGATGCTAATTTATTAAAATTTCTACGTGCTTTTTTAGGTTACCGTATTTTTAATAGATTGGTTAGAAATTTTATTTTAAAATAATAATTTGATTTGTAACATTATTTTATAAGAATATACTAATTGGGTATAACTCTAAAAAAAATCATGTTATGCAAGCTCACGAAATAGATTATCACATTTTTGGCGAAGAAATGCAATATGTAGAAATTGAACTTGACCCTCAAGAAATTGTTGTTGCCGAAGCTGGAAGTTTTATGATGATGGACAACGGAATCAAAATGGAAACCATTTTTGGTGACGGGTCAGATCAACAACAAAGTGGATTGTTTGGAAAATTACTTTCTGCTGGAAAAAGAGTACTTACAGGCGAAAGTCTTTTTATGACTGCTTTTTTAAATCAAAACAATACAAAAAGCAAGGTGTCCTTTGCTTCACCTTACCCAGGAAAAATTATTGCAATAGATTTAATGCAATTTGGCGGAAGATTTATCTGCCAAAAAGATTCTTTCCTTTGTGCTGCAAAAGGTGTTTCTGTAGGTATAGAATTTACTAAAAAATTAGGTCGTGGTTTTTTTGGCGGTGAAGGTTTTATTATGCAAAAACTAGAAGGAGACGGTATGGCATTTGTTCATTCTGGTGGTACACTAGCAAAAAAAGAATTGGCTTCTGGCGAAATTCTAAAAGTGGATACTGGTTGTATTGTAGGTTTTACCAAAGATGTAGATTATGATATTGAATTTATAGGCGGAATCAAAAACACCATTTTTGGTGGCGAAGGAATGTTTTATGCAACACTTCGAGGTCCAGGAACCGTTTATGTACAATCATTACCTTTTAGTAGATTAGCAGACAGAATTATTTCTTCTGCACCAAGAAATGGCGGAAGTTCTCGTGAAGAAGGCAGTTTGCTTGGTGGTTTAGGAAATCTTTTAGATGGTGATAATCGCTTTTAATTTTTTCTAAAATAAAAAAAGCACAAAGCGCATTATTTACAATGAACTTTGTGCTTTTTCTTTATAAATTTACTTTATATATTAAAATTAACTCCCATAACAATATTCCTTCCAATATTAGGAATGCCATCCGTTTTCAATCGTGATAAATGCGAAATATAGGTTTTGTCAAAAAGATTATTGGCATTTAAATTCAAATCAAAAACTGTTTTTCCTAAAGTTACATTTCCTCCAAAACCTATATTTATTAAAGTATAATCGTTTGTTTTGGTTTCAAACTGACTTGGCTTATTTTGTTTTAAAGTATATTCTACATTTAAAACTGCAAAACCTTCCTTAAAATATTTGGTAGATTTAAATTCAGATTTAAAAGCATTATTCCACTTATTGGCAGGAATTAAAGGTATGTTATTCCTATTTGATTTTTTACCCGTAACGCTTTCAAAACTACTAGTAATGTGCAACCAATCTAGAGGATGTGGATGAAAATGAATTCCAGTTTCGCCACCAAATAAAGAGGCATTATCTTGAACATAATCGTAAACATTATTTGCATCAATTATATTTCCGTTAGGAGAAATAAAAATATAATTATTGATGTGGTTATAAAATCCGTTTATGAAAACTTCAAAATGAGGATTTCTATATTCTAAATTCAAATCAGTTTGAAAATTTTGTTCGTTCTTTAGATTCAAATTCCCAATTTCATAACGATTACTTCCTTCGTGCACACCATTTGAAGTTAATTCGGCCAAGTTTGGCGCTCTAAATCCAGAAGCTAAATTCAATCGAAGCGTCATATTTTCTTTCAAATTAGTTTTGAACCCTAGTGACGAATTAAAACTAGAAAACTTTTTATCAATGGCTTGAAAATAACCTTCATCACCAGCAATTCCATGTTGTGTTGAAATGACTTTTCTGTTATCAAAACGAATTCCAGCTTGAATAATATTTTTATTCCATTCATAATTTCCAGTTGCAAAAACTCCAAAATCGTTGGTTGTTGCATCAGGAATTAATAATTCTTCACCCGAATTCACATTGGTTTGATGCATTCCTTGAGTTCCAATAATAGATTCAAACTTGCCCAATTTTGGCAAATAGTATTTCATATTATAATTCAATGTCTTCAAATTCATATGCAAAATTGCAATATCGCTATCTTCAAACTCGCTTCTATCGTTTACAATATATCCCAAGTCAGCATCCAATTTAGATTTTTTGAAGTAAACAGTATTATTCAAACTTAACACTTGACCAACAACACCTTGCTTAGGGAATTCTGTTTTTTTAGAAGTCGATTGTTCTGCTATACCATTTTCGGGAATTCCTAGGTCCAATCGATTATAATTGTATCTAAAAGTTGATGAAAATTTAGAATTAAAATATGCTAAACCAGTTTTAAAATCGAGTTCATTATAACGTGTGTTTGTAACTCTATTTCGGTCTGCAATTTTATAATCTGCGTGTTTATTGTTACTAATACGAGTAGAAAATTTTAAATCATTACCAGATAATTTATAGCTCAAAGAAGAATTTGTTCCTTTGGTGTTCGAAAAATATTTTTGATTAAAATTCAATTCAGAAGTATTAGCTTTTCCAAATTTTTCTGGGTTAAAATACAACACACCACCAATTGCATCAGAACCATATAATAACGATGCTGGACCTTTTATAACCTCAACACTTTCTACACCCGCATCGTTTAATCCTAATCCGTGTTCTTCGCCAAACTGTTGATTTTCTAATCGAACACCTTGTGAATAAACCAAAACTCTATTGCCGCTCAATCCACGAATTACTGGTTTACCAATAGATGTTCCTGTAGAAACTTGAGAAACTCCCGGAATTGTTGCCAAACCTTCTATTAAAGTTGCTGTTCCTTTTTGTTGAAAAGCTTTCATCGATTGATGTTCTACTTTCATCACATTTTGAGATTGCACTTTATTGAATGCTGTAGAGACAATAACCTCATCCATTTGATGCATAGTTTCTACTAAAACAATATTGCTTATTTGTTCTTTTTGATTGATAGAAATGATTTGGGATTGGGTTTCAAATCCTGTAAATGAATATACTACTTTGAAATTTCCAGAAGTCAGATTTGTAAATGTATAATTACCGTCAATGCCTGAAATAGTTTCTTTATGAATTTCAGGAATAGAAATAATAACTCCGTTAATTGGTTTTTTTTGAAGATCTGTAAGTACTCCACTAAGTTTGTTTTGCGCATTGGCAAATATAGAAAACCCTAAAATTAGGGTAATTAAAATTGATTTCATTTGAAATTTTTTTATTGTTAAAACTCTCTGAATCCTTGGTGTAGGAACAGATTAAAAATGATTTAAACAATAAAAATTGGAGGCGCACGAAGCGAAAATAAACTTCCTTTGAAGTGATTTACAATTTCTTTAGAATAGAAAAAAGAATAAGAATCGGGAAGTATTGTACTGTTAAAATTGAAAGAAAAAATTTCTGATTTTAAAGTATTACTGAAAGTAAATTCGCAAACAAAACAATGCTCAAATTTAGAATGCGAATGAGATACATCAACTAATCCTTTAGTATATTTGTGGTTGCAATGCTTCTCTACTAGAAAATCTTGCAAATGATGAAATGAATGAGTCGATTGCAGCAAAAAGGCAAACAAAACGGTTAACCCAAACAATAAACTTTTTATTTTACTTGTTTTTTTCATCAGAAACAAAAGTAAACAACAAGAAATAAAAAACCATCCTAATTAACAAATTTTATGATTTGCTATTTCAAATGGTTTTTTTGGTTAAATTGAAATTATACTAAATTATTGGCAACCAAATATTCAGCAATTTGTATAGTATTTGTTGCAGCGCCTTTTCTTAAATTGTCTGCTACAATCCACATGTTTAAGCTATTCATTTGGCTTTCGTCACGGCGTATTCTCCCAACAAAAACTGCATCTTTGCCATGAGCATACATAGGCATCGGATAGGTATAAGAATCTGTGTTATCTTGAACTACAACACCATCAGTATGATGTAAAATTGATCTCACTTCGTTAATATCAAAATCATTTTCAAATTCAACATTTACAGCTTCACTATGACCGCCTACAATTGGTACACGAACTGCAGTTGCTGTAACAGCAATAGTTTTGTCGTCTAATATTTTTTGGGTTTCACGAACCAATTTCATTTCTTCTTTAGTATATCCGTTTTCTTCAAAAACATCACACTGTGGAATTGCATTTCTATGAATTGGGTATTTGTAAGCCATCTCGTCTTGAATTCCAGCATATTCATTTTCGAGTTGTTTCACTGCTTTTACACCTGTACCAGTTATAGATTGATAAGTTGAAACAATTATTCTTTTGATATCGTATTTTTTATGCAATGGTGCTAATACCAACACCATTTGAATGGTTGAGCAATTAGGATTTGCAATTATCTTGTCTTCTTTTGTCAAGATTGAAGCATTGATTTCTGGAACAATCAATTTTTTAGTTTGATCCATTCTCCAAGCCGATGAATTATCAATTACCGTTGTTCCTGCTGATGCAAATTTTGGAGCCCATTCTAGTGAAGTTTCTCCGCCAGCAGAAAACAATGCGATATCTGCTTTCATATCTACTGCGGTTTGCAGACCAACAACTTTATATTTATTTCCTTTAAAATCAATTTCTTTTCCAACAGATTTCTCTGAAGCTACTGGAATTAATTCTGTTACAGGAAAATTTCTTTCTGCTAATACTTGAAGCATAATTTCTCCAACCATACCGGTTGCACCTACAACTGCTACTTTCATTAAAATATATTTTAGATCGCAAATATAATCAAATATCAATTTGTTTAAAAATGCTTCTACGTTATATTGATTAAATTATCTGATAAAGAAAACTTACAATTTCAATAATTTTACAATAATGTTATAAATCATTTATTATAGATAATGTGCTTTTAATCATATTGTTGTATATTTGAAAGTGAGTTATTAAAATTTAGAAAAAATGAAAAAAATCAATTTATATTTATTCCTTTTTATTGGAATTCCGATTTTTGCAATTTCTCAAACCACAATAATAAGTCAAGGTTCAGTCTGGAAATATTTAGATAATGGCACAAATCAAGGAACAAATTGGAAAGAAACAGCTTTTATTGATACTGGATGGTTACAAGGGAATTCTGAACTTGGATATGGTGATGGTGATGAAGCAACTGTTGTAAGTTATGGTCCAAATGCTTCCAACAAATACATTACAACCTATTTTAGAAAGACTTTCTCGATTACTAATACTGTATTGTTTTCGAATTATACATTAAAAGTAAAAAGAGATGATGGTGTTGCCATTTATGTAAACGGGATAGAAGTTTATAGAAACAATTTAGTTACTAATGCGACCAACTCTACACTAGCAACTGGAGCAGATGATGACGGAACGGTTTTTTTAACCGTTACTTTGCCTTTTGGCACTTTTGTTTCTGGTAACAATACTATTGCCGCAGAAATTCATCAAAGTGAAGTATCTAGTTCTGATATTTGTTTTGACCTTGAATTATTAGGAAATGATAGTTCTCAATTGAAACATATTCGTTGGGGAACTACAAAAAATCCTTTAGAAGGATTAACAATAACTTGGAGAGATACTGGCACAAGCGATTTAATTAAATGGGGTTATACTACATCTTATGAAAAAGGTACTTTTCCAGGGATTTCCAGAGCAGGTTATACAGATTTATTTTTTAATTATACTTTCCCTATAGTAAATCCTAATGCTACTATTTATTATCAATTGTTTGATTCTCAGAACAATACTTGGACAACTCAAAAAAATTTTCAAACGGCACCACCATTAAACACAAATACATTTTCGTTTGTAGCTTTTGGAGATAGTCGTGGTGGTATTGATGTTTGGCAAACCATTTCAAATTTATCAAATTCAAAATTACCCGACTTTACTGTTTTTAATGGTGATATTGTAAGTGATGCAAACATAACTTCACAATGGGATGATTGGTTTGATTATGGGAAAACATTTTTAGAGAAAAATTTAGTTTTACACGCTTTAGGAAATCACGACGCATTGAGTGTTCCTAATTATCTCAATAATTTTGAATTGCCAAAATCTACACCTGTTACAGGAACAGAGTTATATTATGCTGTTTCTTATGGCGAAGCTATATTTATTTCATTAGATTCAGAAATTCCTAATGATGTGGCGCAATACAACTGGCTAGTTGCAACTTTACAAGCGAATGTTTCAAAAAAATGGAAAATAATATTTTTTCATAAACCTTTTTACACCATTGGACCTCATGTAGGTGAGATGGATTCTTATTATACCACTTGGTGGAAAGCTTTTGACGATTATGGTGTTGACTTGATTTTAAACGGTCATGATCATATGTACGAAAGAAGCAAACCATTAAACAGAAATATCTCTATTACAAACCCTGTGGCAACCTATGGTAGTCAACCTTTTGAAGGACGATGCGAAATAGTTTGTGGTGGTGCTGGTGCAGGTCTAACAGATCCAACTTCGGCTTGGTTTATAGAAAGTTTCAAAAAAAGTTATAATCTATGCAATTTTGATGTTACACCAACAACAATGTGCGGAACTGTATATGATCAAAACAATATTATTATCGACGCCTTTTGTTTAAGCAAACCACTCTTAGGCACCGTTAATCAAAAACAGGTCTTTTATCCGATAATGATAGTACCAAATCCTTCTGATGATTTTTTTAGAATAAACTACACTTCACCCAATTTTGGAGAAGCAAAAATTACAGTTTTTGATTTGAATGGAAAAGTGATAGAGCAAAAAACAGGAAATAAATTAAACTCTGAATTTACTTTTGAATACGATGCTTCAATGCTTGCAAGTGGTGTATACTCTGTCGAAATCGAAATGAAAAATCAAAAAGATCATTCTTTATTAATAAAAAAATAATCGTTTTCTTTAAATATGATTGATAAAAAACGAATCGAATTGATTGCCAGAATAGGTGTTTTTGGTACTTTTATCAGTCACGGTTTTCTGGCGTTTAATATCAATCCAAATTGGATTATACTTATTACATGTTATGGTTTTTCTGAAATTCAAGCAAGATTTCTTATGCCAATTATTGGTGTAGTAGATATTGTTATTGCTATAGTAATAATTATCTATCCAATAAGAATAATTGTTATTTGGGCTATTTTTTGGGCTCTTCTAACTGCGCTAAGTAGACCAATTGCAGGACTTAATTATATAGAATTTGTAGAACGTTCCGCCAATTGGATTTTGCCTTTGGTTTTACTTTTATTACAAGGAATTCCAAAAAACTTAAAAGAGTTATTTCAAATTAGATCATAAAAAAAACGGAAGACATTCATCTTCCGTTTTTCAGTATTGTAATTTAGAAAATTATTTTTTCAATAAATCTCTAATTTGCGTAAGCAATTCTTCTTGAGTTGGACCTGCTGGAGCTGGAGCTTCTGCTGGTTTTTTCATTTTTCCGTAAGCTTTAATAATCATAAACATTACAGCGCCTACAACTACTAAACTAACAATTGTATTAATCCAAGCACCGTATCTTACAGCGTTTTCTGGACTAGTTACTGCACCTGCTGCATCTTTTACCTCAGGAGACAATACATATTTTAGAGCAGAAAAGTCTACTCCACCAGTTAACATTCCTACTAATGGCATTGCAATATCAGCAACGAAACCATTAACAACTGCGCCAACTGCACCAGCCATAATTACTGCAACTGCGAACTCAATCACATTGCCAGTCATAATAAAGTTTTTAAATTCTTTTAACATAATAAATCAGATTAATTAATATTAGATTTGTTTTAGTGGGGCAAATTTAGTTAAATTTTTAACATTTCACATTTTTTTTTAAAAAAATTCACTTTAACCACAAAACCCTTCTTACTCATAGTGAAATACTTGTCAGAATTTGTATTATTATTCTTTCACAAACTTACTACTAGAAACGCCTTTGTCAGTTACTACTTTTACAATATAATTTCCTGTTGTTAGACTTGATACATCAACTGTTTCTGTAGGATATGTTGTTGTTTGTACTTGTTGTCCAATAAGATTGTAAATTGTAATACTATACATTTCGGTAGCTTGTTTGATCGTAATATTAAGGTATTCACCAACAGGATTTGGATAAATAGTGAAATAGTTGTCAAAATCAAATGTGTCGTTTTGCAATGTTGAGAACGTAGATGTTGCCGTATTGGTCACAATTGGGAAATTATAATCAAAATAGATATTTGCTGTATTACTAATGGTATTTCCTACTACCAATGTTGGTTTTGTTTTTATTTTAAAAACAACATAACCATCATTATTAGCATCATCAAAAGGAAGGTTGATGTTCTCAAAAATAAATTCAACTTTATCAAGATTGGTAATTTTTGTTACACAACTGTGTGATGCATCGATCATTTGTAACGAAGCAACATCAAATTTTGTGGTATCAATCATATCTTTTACTACAATATTGGTAGCCGGAAATGTACCAGTGTTTTCAAAACGTATTTCATAATGCACGTATTTACCAATCATACTTGGGTTGATGGTTGCTCCTTCTAGACATGTTTTGTCGTTTGGATCAAGTGAGTTTACAACTTCTTGATTTAATGTAGTAGTGTTATCGTCTGGAGTTTCATCGGTAGTTAAACCATTTGCAGTGGCAGTGTAACTCAATATGTCGCCTTGATTTACTGCAGGAGTTTCTGTAGGAGAATTTAAGTTTAGAGTTACTAGCATTTCTCCTCTTTGAAAAGGCGAAAGTGTCCCAACACTCCAAGAAAGTGTCCCACTAGTTTGTGTAGTTGGCGCAACACTAGAGGAAACAAAATCTAAATTGGCATCGTTATAATTGAAATTGACAGAAGCGTTTTCGTTTAAATTGCCTTTGTTTTTATAGAGTATTTTGTAGATAACATCAAAACCTGGTTGTGCTATACCAATAGGAATAATAACAACATCTAAATCGTGATGCACACCATTTGGCGCAACACAAAAATTTTGATCATACGGACTTGTTGCCGTCGGAAAAGTTACAGTAGCACTCGTTGGCGAAACTGTAAAATAAGTAGGGTTTTCTAATTGTGGTGTGATAGTGTATGTGCCCTCTTGAATGGGAAAAGCATAATTGCCTGAAGAATTAGAAATCATACTGCCACTTATTGTGCCATCTGTTGTATTAAATTTCAAATTAGGAAAAATAGAATCTGAAGCATCACAACCATTACTATCACCATCAACCTTACTATTGCCCTGAATGGTGTAAAAAGTTCCACCTGGCGTAAAAGAGCAGTAGCTATTTACATTGCAATTGGTATATCCGTAAAAATCAACTTGCCATTGAATAGAATTATTATGCAAATCGTTTACACATATATAAACTAGATTAGGATTATTGGCAAATTCTATTTCACCTGTTGAAAAAAGGTAATTATAATTTGTCATAAAAAGTGAAATTAACTGATTATTATTACAATTCAAAAATTCTAAAAAATTTAACTCTTTAACATTTAAACTTGTTAATTGGTTATTTTCACAGCTCAAACGTTTCAAATTAGTCAAACCATTTAAATCTAAACTTGACAATTGATTATCTCCACAGACCAAACTTCTCAGATTAGTTAAACTGCTTAAATTCAAACTTGATATTTGATTATTTGAGCAACCTAATAATTGTAAATTTATCAAACCACTTATATTTAAACTTGGTATTTGATTATAAGAGTAAACCAGAGATTGCAAATTTATCAAACCATTTAAATTCAAACTTGGTAATAGATTATTAGAACAATCTAAATATTGTAAATTAGTCAAACCACTAACATTTAAACTTGGTAATTGGTTATTAGAGCAACTCAAAGTTTGCAAATTTGTTAAACCACTTACATTTAAACTTGGTAATTGGTTATTAGTGCAATTCAAAGTTTGCAAATTTGTTAAACCGTTTAGATTTAAACTTGGGAGTAGATTATTAGAGCAATTTATGGTTTGTAAATTAGTTAAGCCACTTAAATTCAAACTTGGTATTTGATTATATGAGCAATTTATGGTTTGTAAATTTGTCAATCCATTTATATTCAAACTTGGTATTTGATTATATGAGCACTCTAAACTTTGTAAATTAGTTAAGCTACTTAAATCTATACTTTGTAAAAGATTATAGTTGCAATTCAATTGTTTTAAATTAGACAAACCACTTACATTAATACTTTGTATTTGAGTACTATGACAATCCAATTTTTTTAAATTAATCAAACTACTTACATCTAAAACCGTTAATTGATTTTCAAAGCATGACAAAACTTCCAAATTAATCAAACCGCTAACATCTAAACTTGTAAATTGGTTTTCATAGCAAATCAAATATTTCAAACTAGTCAATGCACTTAAATTTATACTTTGCAAATAATGAAAACTGCAATCTAAAAATTGTAAATTAGTAAAACTAGAAATCCCTTCAAGGTTATTCATATAAAAACTAAAAGTTAAATCTAAGTATTTAATTACACTAGCTTCGCTTACTTGAATTTCGCCATCACCATTCGTATCTATAGAATTATAAGATCCCGCAGATCCATCTAAACTTGAAAATTGTGTCGATGCAATCTCATTACTCGAACTGGCGCCCAACAACATTGCCTTAAAAACTGGATCAGGAATATTCACAATTTGTGCATTGGCAAAAACTAAAAAAAGAAAAGCAGCTAGGGTAAAATATAGTTTTTTCATAATTGTAAGTGTTTATAAATCAAAGTCAATGGTTTTTTTGGAGAAAATTTATTCTTTCACAAACTTACTACTAGAAACGCCTTTGTCGGTATCTATTTTCACAATATAACTGCCTGTTGTTAGACTTGATACATCAACTGTTTCTGTAGGATGTGTTGTAGTTTGTACTTGTTGTCCAATAAGATTGTAAATTGTAATACTATACATTTCGGTTGCTTGTTTGGTCGTAATATTAAGGTATTCACCAACAGGATTTGGGTAAATGGTAAAATAGTTGTCAAAATCAAATGTGTCGTTTTGCAATGTTGAGAATGTAGATGTTGCGGTATTGGTCACAATTGGGAAATTATAATCAAAATAAATATTTGCGGTGTTGTTAATGGTGCTTCCTACTGCCAATGTTGGTTTGGTTTTTATTTTGAAAACTACATAACCATCATTTAAAGCATCATCAAACGGAAGATTTATGTTTTCAAAAATAAATTCAACTTTGTCTGGATTGGTAATTTTTGTTACACAACTATGAGAAGCATCAGTTATTTGTAGTGTTTCAACATCAAATTTTGTAATATCAATCATATCTTTTACTACAATATTGGTAGCTGGAAATGTACCTGTGTTTTCAAAACGAATTTTATAATGCACATATTTACCAATCATACTTGGGTTGATGGTTGTGCCTTCAAGACAGGTTTTATCATTTGGGTCAAGTGAGTTTACCACAACTTGATTTAATGAAGCAGTGTTATCGTCTGGTGTTTCATCTGTATTTAAACCATTTGCAGTAGCAGTGTAACTTAAAAGATCACCACCATTTACCGCAGGCGTTTCCATTGGAGAATTTACATTTAAGGTTACTATAATTTCACCACTTTCAAATGATGAAAGTGTACCAACATTCCATGACATTACACCTGTTGCTTGACTTATTGGTGTAACACTTGAAGAAATATAATCTATAATAGCATCATTGTAATTGAAATTTACAGTTACATTTTCGTTTAAATTTCCTTTGTTTTTATACTTTATTTTATACTTCGCAACAAATCCTGGACGAGCAATATTTACAGGAATAACAACTACTTCTAAATCGTGACGAGTACTGTTTGGTATAATACAAAAATTTTGAATAAATGGACTTGTAGTTATTGGGAAATTTACAGTTATATCCTGTGGAGAAGCTGTAAAATAATTTGGGTTTTCAAACTGAGGTGTTATAGTATGTGTTCCTGTAGAAACTGGTATAGAATAGTTTCCAGAATAATTTGATATTAAATCACTATATGAAATAGTACCGTTAGTAATATTGAATTTTAGATTTGGATAAGTTGAATCATTAGTATCACATCCATCATTATTCAAATCAACTTTTTGGCTTCCTTGAATAACATAGTAAGTACCGCCTTGATTAAAACTGCAATAATTATTTACTTGACAAGTGTTTGTTAAACCAGCATTATCTATAATTTGTTGAATAGATGGAAGATCGGATTCATCTGCACAAATATAAATTAAAGGATTATAACTAATATCCATATTTGGCGCAAAAAGATTATTAGATTTTAAAAATAAAGTTTCAATTTGATTTCCTGAACAAATTAATTGAGTTAACAAAGGGCTATTATTTGTATTTAAAGTTGTTAATTGGTTATTAGCACATATCAACTCTTTTAAATTAACTAAATTGGTTAAATCAATATTTGTAATCATATTACCGGCACAATCCAAATGCTTTAAATTAATCAAATTAACTAAATCTATTACTTGTATATGATTCGTACTACAGTTTAGTGAAATTAAACTTGTTAAGTTATGTAATTCTAAGATTGTTAAATTACCATTATGTAAATTATCATTTTCAGGACAGTATAAATATTTTAAATTTGTTAATCCACCAACATTTAAATTTTGTAATTCACAACCACCACAATACAAAGATTGCAAATTAGATAATCCGCTAACATCTAAAATAGGTGTTGGGACATAACTGCAATTTAATAATCTCAAATTTGTTAAACTATTTAAATTTATATTTAGATTTGTTGCAGAGTGTCCAGCAATATCTAAATATTCTAAATTAATAAAATTACTAATTCCTTCAAGATTATAAATTACACCGTATAAAGTATCCAAGCTAAGATATTTTATTGCAACTGCTTCGCTAACTTGTATCTCTCCATCATTATTAACATCAACTTTATTAAAACTATTAACATACATTAGAGGTTCGTCAGGACTATTAAAAAATGGTGTCGCGGAAGAAGCAATATGTTCCGAAGAACTTGCACTCAACAACTTCGCCTTAAAATTAGCATCAGGAATATTTACAATTTGTGCATTTGCAACTGCTAAAAAAAGAAAAGTAACAAGAGTAAAGTATAATTTTTTCATATTTTTTTATGTGTTTAAAAATCAAAGGTAAGTTATTTATTTTGACAAAAATAAATTGAAGTAAAAGTTGGTATTAATTTTTTATTTGTAACTTTGAATAATGAAAATTACAGACAACAACATAGAAGATTTAAAAAAACTTTGTATTGTGTACAATGTTGAAAAAATGTATCTATTTGGATCTGCACTAAATTCGAGCTTTAATAAAAATAGTGATTTAGATTTGTTAGTTAAGTTTAAAGACATTGCGCTTTATGAATATTTTGAAAATTATATGAATTTAAAACAAAAACTTGAATTGCTATTTGGTCGTGAAGTTGATCTACTAGAAGAACAAACTATAAAAAATCCTAAATTAATTAATTCCATAAACAAATCAAAAAAATTAGTATATGGATGAGAGAATTCTAAAATGGTTATTTGATATTAAAATAGCAATCGAAGAAATAGATGATTTTTTTAAAAAAGATGAAAAGGATTTTTTCAAATACAAAAAGAATTTGATGCTCAAAAGAGCTGTAGAAAGAAATTTAGAAATTATTGGAGAAGCAGTAAATAGAATAATTAAACATGATAGTTCTTTTGCAAAAAAAATAACTTAATGCGCAATCAATCGTCAGTTTAAGAAATCAGGTTATTCATGCTTATGACAATATATCTGATGAAAATATTTGGTCCAATTTAATCAATCACTTACCAAAGTTGAAAATTGAAATTGAAACAATAATAGTAAAGAATTGTAACTTCCTAGTGTAAAAGACTAAACTTACTCCCTATAAAAAACTCTTTTTACTCGTTGTGAGATGCTAGTAAGTATTTCGTAAGGTATTGTTTCTAATTTTTCTGCCATAAGTACCACTGTTGGATCTTCGCCAAAAATAATTACTTGATCACCTTCTTTGCATTTTATATCAGTACTATCAACCATCAACATATCCATACAAACACTACCAACAATTGCTGCTTTTTTATTGTTTATCATAACATAACCCAAACCATTTCCCCAATGTCTCGAGATTCCGTCGGCATAACCTATAGGTATTGTGGCTATTTTTGAGGTTTTTTCTGCCACAAAACGACGACCATAACCAACACTTTCGCCTGCATTTATGGTTCTGATTTGAGAAATAATCGATTTTAGAGTGCCCACATTTTCTAAATAAGGTTGTTCGTCTTTGTCGTTTGAAATACCATACAAACCTATTCCGAGTCGAACCATATCGTATTGTGCTTTTGGAAAATTACTTATTCCTGAAGTGTTCAAAATATGACGAATTGGTTTTATTTTCAAATCATTGATTACCATATTCGACATTTTTTCGAATAAATCTATCTGAGATATGGCAAAATCATACTGCTTGATATCATCACTTGTTGCCATATGCGACAAAATACTTTTTACAGAAACAGTTGTAATGTCTTTTAGAGTTGCGATTAAATCGGGCAATTGTTCTTCTTCAAAACCCAAACGATGCATACCTGTATCTAGTTTTATATGTATCGGATATTGTTTTAGTTTTTTTTGCTCTGCAATTTTCAAGAATGCTTTCAACCCTTTCAAGCTATATATTTCTGGCTCTAATTGATGCTGAATAATAGCCGGAAAACTTGTGGTTTCTGGATTCAAAACCATAATAGGCAATTGAATTCCAGCGTTTTTTAATGAAATTCCTTCGTCTGCAAAAGCAACTCCAAGATAATCTATATTGTGGTGTTCTAGCAATTTTGCAATTTCGTAACCGCCATTTCCATAACCAAAAGCTTTTACCATAACCATCATTTTGGTTTTCTTTTTTAATTTAGATTTAAAGAAATTGAGGTTATGACTGATGGCATTCAGGTTGATTTCGAGAACTGTTTCGTGTGTTTTTTCTTCTAGGAGTGAAACTATTTTTTCAAAATTAAAGGTTCTTGATCCTTTTATTAAAACCGTTTCGTTTCCGAAATTTAAAGTTTCGAATTGTGTTATAAAATCATCAGTGTTTTTGAAGGTAATGCAATTTAGAAATTTGTTTTTATAAGTCGAAATTATTTCACCTATTGCAATAACTCGTGCTATTTTGTTTGAAACAATTAATTGTGACACATTAGAATACAACTCTTCGTTTGACAAACCACTTTGAAAAATATCCGAAAGAATAATGGTTTTCTTTTTGTATTGTTTCTGACTTTCAAGAAAATCAAGTGCAATTTTTAGCGACTGAAAATCAGAGCTGTAACTATCGTCTATTAAGGTGGTGTTGTGTATTCCGTTTTTTACTTTCAAGCGCATTTCTACAGGAAAAAGTAATTCCATTCTGCTTTCGATAATTTCGGTTTTGTATCCAAAATGTAGCATAACCATCAAACATTGTATGGCATTTTCTATCGATGCATCATCTTGAAAAGGGATTTTGATCTCAAATCGTTGATCTCCTTTTCTGATTTGTAAAATCGTTTTATCTAAAATTGCTTTTTTGGTAATAAATACATCAGCTGTTTCGTCTTTAAAACTCCAAGAAAAAACTTTGATTTTTGGATTTAAAAAAGCATCTATCGATTTGTTTTTATTATAAATCAGAAGATCAACATTGCGAAAAAGTTTTAATTTTTCTTTCATTTTTTGACCAATATTATCAAAACCTTCATCGTGAGCAGAACCAATATTGGTGAGGATTCCGATATTGGGTTTGATAATGGTTTCTAATTTCTCCATTTCGTTGATGGTAGAAATTCCTGCTTCAAAAATCCCAAAATTGTGTTTGTCATTGATAGCAATAATAGACAATGGCACGCCAATTTGAGAGTTGTAACTTTTTGGACTTCGTATAATATTATAATCTGGACTGAGTAAGAAATTCAGCCATTCTTTGACAATTGTTTTGCCATTACTTCCTGTAATTCCTATTATCGGAAAATCAAATTGGCTTCTGTGATAGGTTGCAAAAATTTGCAAAGCATCTAGAGTATTTTCTACAATTAGAAAATTTGCTTTGTTTTCTAAATTTTCTGGAATATGAGTAACTACAAAATTCTGAACTCCTTTTATAAGTAAAGATTCTATATAAGTATGAGCATCATTATTGGGCCCAACAATAGCAAAAAACAACGTTTGTGAACTGTTTTGTAAAGAACGACTGTCTATAGAAATATTTTCGATAATAGAGTTGGTTTGTAAACCTAACCATTTGGCATGTAGAATCGGAACAATATTTTTTAGCGATACATTCAAATTTGTGTCTAATTTTTATTGTTTTTTTTCTTTATTTTGTCCTTCTACGTTTTCAGTTCTGTGCATGGCTTCGTAATATGCAGCGCGACTCAAGGGTTCATATTCTTCGGTTTCGCCAAGCATTACTAGTTTGTCGTTGTCGGTTTTACGAAAACTATAATTGGCTAGATTACCTGTTCTGGTACAAACAGCGTGAACTTTGGTTACATATTCTGCTGTTGCCATAAGCGCTGGCATTGGTCCGAACGGATTACCTTTAAAATCCATGTCGAGTCCAGCAACAATAACACGAATTCCAGAATTGGCAAGATCGTTGCAAATTTTCACAATTTCATCATCAAAAAACTGAGCTTCATCTATACCTACAACATCACAACCTTGAGCAAGTATTGCAATGTTTGCAGCAGCAGGAACAGGAGTTGACCGAATTTCATTTTTATTGTGAGAAACAACCATTTCTTCATCATATCTTGTGTCGATAGATGGTTTGAAAATTTCTACTTTTTGTTTGGCAAATTGAGCTCTTTTCAAACGCCGAATTAACTCTTCAGTCTTACCCGAAAACATCGAACCGCAGATGACTTCTATCCAACCAAATTGTTCTTTATGATTTACTGTATTTTCGAGAAACATTTTGTATTTTTCGCCTTAAAAAAGGATTAGTTTTTATTACTTTGTATTGTAAACAAAAATATTAAAAAAGATACGCCTAATTCACTATAATTTTAAAAGTTATGAAAAAAAAGTTGGAAGCCGAATTAATCAGCATTGCACATAGAATTTTGAAGCTAAAAAACAAATCCGAATTGGTTCAATTGCATCAAGAAACCCAAAAATTATACGAAAAACTATCTGTTTTGGTATTTGTTGAAGACCATTTTGGCGATGCAAAACCAACAATAGGTAAATCGGAAGCAAATGAAATTCTAGAAAATGTTTTTGAATCTGAATCAGAAATAAAAAATGAAGTTGTAGCAACCGAACCTGAAATGATTGTTGAAGATAATAATTCAGATAAAGAAGTTGTTTCTCAAATAACCGAAGAAGTTACAATCGAGGAAGAAAAAAGCGTTGCTAATCTTGAAGAAGAAGCAAAAACTGAAGTTGAAGAAACAAATATTGAAGCTGAGGAAGAAAACGAAGTTGAAGAAACTGCTCCAACTATAGAAGTAGAAAAAGATTTTATTCCTTCTTTTGAATTAGAATTTGACTCGAAGCCTGAAACTATTGAAGACGTGAAAGAGGAAATACAACCTGTTTTAATTGAAGATTTATTGGGTGTTAATTATTCTGAACCTGTTTTTGTAAAACCAGAAGAATTGTTTCAAATAAAAGAAGTCGAAAACGAAGTTGATCAAGAACAGCCAGAAAAAAGCGAAAATAATCCTCAAACAATTTCAATTAATAAAAACAATAGCTCAAAATTAATTTCCTTAAACGATAGACTTTCAAAAGGAATAACTATTGGGCTTAACGACAGAATAGCATTTATTAATAACCTTTTTGGGACAAGCAGTGAGGATTATAATAGGGTTTTGTCTCAAATTATGACATTTGATACTTTTGAAGAGGTACAACAATTTATAGATGATATGGTAAAACCCGATTATAATAATTGGGAAGGAAAAGAAGAGTATGCCGAGAGATTTTTGGCTATTATCGAGAAAAAATTCAACTAAATGGGTAAGCTTTTTATCGTTCCTACTCCTATTGG
>JAYTVI010000026.1:0-8116 GCA_043744095.1 Flavobacterium sp. | reverse complement strand
CTTCTGGTGCTTTCAAAATATTTGTCAATAGCGAATTTAGCCTAAGGTTTACAACCGAATTAAAATTTGCTTCTATATAAAAACCCCATAATGATGTCCAATCACCAACTGGTTGTCCTTGAAGCAAAAATGTATTCATAAAATAATTTATTCGTTCTTCATTTGTTTCTTGAGCAAATAAAGTATTACAAAGTTCTGATGTTAAAATATAAGGATCATCTACAACAGATATAATATTTGAGTATCGTAACACTTCACTCATATTGATTTTAGAAACAATATCATTATTCCCTTCTATTCTATTTTCACCTTCTATTAAAGATTCACCTAATTTATACCTTGCAATTAATGATGATGCAGAAATCCAATTTTTATCGAAATCTGGTTCTTGATAATAAGCAGGATGACCAGCTACATTTTCAGGATCAAACAAAATCATATTAGCTCCTTTCAAATAGGTATTATGAACAAAATCATTCCAAAAAACAGAATAAAAATTAAATTGATCTAAACTTGGCTGCGGAATTATTGCTTCTAGAAAACTACAAACTTCAGAAAGTTGTTGAATTGGAGATTTAATAAGTGCCCCAATTATTTCATCATTTGAAACAGAATCATCTAAATCATAAAAATGATTGCTTTCTAATAATTTTCTAATTGTAGGTTCAATTTCATAGTTATTACTTTTAAATTCAGCAGCTAAAGGAATAATAATATCATTCTCAACTTCTGCACTAATTTTACTTTTTACAAAATAAGTATACATTTTTCTACAAATATTTCTTGCTGTTTCATCCTTCTCAAAAATCATTTCAACAAAATCACTTAATTCATTTTCTGTAGATTCTGCATCGATACCAGAATTTATAACCCTATTATCAAAAGCACTCGAAAAAATTTTAGAATTTGTATTGTGATCAGAAAATACTATTGTACCTCTAGGAATTCCAGTTTCAAAATCGATGTTGATGCGATCAGATTGTCTTTTAAAACCTGTTAATACTTTAGCAGCTTCAACAATATCATCTTCGGTATAATTTGTATAGTTTCCTGGAGCAATTTGATTGCCTTTTCCGATGATAAATAATTCTAAAAACTCTCTTGCATAATTTTCATTTGGCGCAGCTTTTACATTTGAAGTATTGTTCAAATAATTTAACATCGAATTATTAAAGGTCATTTTTTTTGCCAAAGTCTTATAATTACCAAAAGAATAAAAAAGCAACAAGCGAATATAATCATAGAATTCGGTAGAAGAACCTGCACCTTTTGACTTCTGAACTGTAAATCGTGTGGATAAAAAATGACAAAGTTTAAATTTTATATTAGAAGAATGCATTGAATTGTACCACCACCAACCAGATACAATTGAAGCTTTTCTGTCTTGATTTTGAAATGAAGTGGGCAAATTAGGAGATTCTGTCCAAAACCCATCCGGCATACCTACTGGTAATGGATCGTATGGAAAATTTAAAACTAATGGAATTTCTGAAAATAAAACATCAAGAGCTTGACTAGGTGTTAAATGAGCAAATTGATTTATTAATGATTTTGAATAAACAAAACTAGACCGTCTTATTAAATGTCTGGCATTTCTTATACCTAATACGTTTGTGTTTGGAGTTAAAGATGCCATTCAAAAATAAACAATTTAAAATTTTTATAAAGATAAAAATTAATTTAGATGACTATTAAATTTTGTTCAAAATTTTCTTAGCAATTGATTTGTATCCTGGCGAATTGGCATTAGCATCTTTTTCTAATATTTGACGTAATTCAGGGTAAATCCAGTCTTGCGTTTTTCCTAATTCAAATAATGATAATATAGCATTGTATTTTGGTGCAACTCTAATATCAGCAATCAACCAATCAAAACATACTTCAGTAATTTTTTCTAATTGATTTTCTTTTAAATATTTTTTTTTGGCTATTGTCTTGAATTAACAACTTTATAAATCTTGAGATAGATCGAATACTACTATCTTTTTTTAGCAAATTCAAATTAAGACAAATAAAATCTAAAAAAGGAAACGATAAATTCAAATTAATTTCAAATACTTTCTCTAAAATGCAACAAGCTCTACTATGCAATTTATGATTTGTTTTGAATGAAAAACGAATTAATTCATCTAAAAAATAAGGTTTTGAATGAATAAATTTGCATTATCATTTCTACTTTGGGTGTGAGCTGAACTTTTAGCAATTCTATCTAATAATTCTAAATTCATTCTGTAAATATATCAAATTTACAAAAAAGTCAAAATACTTACTACTTTATAGTTTTAACTTCTTTAAATTTGCGCTTTATTTAAATTTAACAAAATGATACATCTTCACGATAAAAGTTTCGAACCCTTTATTTCTTCAGAAGAAATAGATTTTGCAATAAAAAACATGGCAAAACAAATGGATGATGATTTTTTTGATGAAGTTCCTGTTTTTATAGGAGTATTGAATGGTGCTTTTATGGTTATGGCAGATTTGCTCAAACAGTATAGAGGCATGTGCGAAGTAAGTTTTGTAAAAATGTCATCTTATGTAGGTACAGAAACAACAAATGATGTAAAACATTTGATTGGGTTAAATCAAGATCTTGAAGGAAGAACTGTAGTTATTGTAGAGGATATTGTAGATACCGGAAATACTATCGAAGAATTAAAAGCGATTTTTAAAGACAAAAAAGTAAAACATTTTAAAATATCAACTTTATTTTTAAAGCCAGAAGCATACAAAAAAGATATAAAAATTGATTATGTCGGTATCAGAATTCCAAATAAATTTATTGTCGGATATGGATTAGACTATGATGGATTGGGCAGAAATTTACCAGATATTTATCAATTAGCTGAATAATAAAATTATTAAAAAATTGAAAGATTTAAGAATTGAAAGATAAATTGAAGTCGTGAAATTTTTTAATTTTTTAATTTATAAAATCCTAAAATTAAAAATCAAAATGATTAACATCGTTCTTTTCGGAAAACCAGGTGCAGGAAAAGGCACACAAGCTGAATTTTTAAAAGAAAAATACAACCTAACCCATCTTTCTACAGGAGATATTTTTAGATATAATATAAAAAATGAAACCGAATTAGGTAAATTAGCCAAAACCTTTATGGACATAGGGGATTTAGTTCCAGATGAAGTTACCATAAAAATGCTAGAAAGCGAGGTTGACAAAAATACCCATTCAGCAGGCTTCTTATTTGATGGTTTTCCGAGAACATTAGCACAAGCAGCTGCATTAGATGTATTCTTACACTCTAAAAACCAAAAAATAACTGCCACAATTGCTTTAGAAGCAGACGATGAAATTCTTGTAAAAAGATTATTAGAAAGAGGCAAAACTTCTGGTAGACCTGATGATCAAGACGAAGAAAAAATAAGAAATAGGTACCAAGAATACAATGATAAAACTGCACCTTTGATGCAATATTATAAAACACAAAATAAGTTTCAATCAGTAAACGGTATTGGAACAATTCAAGAAATTACAGAAAGATTAAGTAAAGTAATTGATAATTTGTAATTTAGCCCTAAATTAATCAAAAAACAAAAAATTGGAAATTCTTATCATTTTCTTTTTAATTCTACTTAACGGAGTTTTTTCAATGTCAGAAATCGCATTGATTTCGGCAAGAAAAAACCGACTTGAGACAGCCGCAAAAAAAGGAAATACAAACGCAAAAGTGGCTTTAGATTTAGCCAATTCTCCTAACAAATTTTTATCTACTGTTCAAATCGGAATTACCTTAATTGGTATTTTAACTGGTATTTATTCTGGTGAAAAAATTACAGACGATGTAAAGTTTTTTTACGATGGATTTATTTTTTTACAACCCTATTCTAAAAGTTTATCTGTAGGAACTGTTGTAGTTATTCTTACTTTTTTCTCATTAGTTTTGGGCGAATTATTACCAAAACGTATTGGTCTAAATTATCCTGAGGCTATTGCAAAAGGAGTTGCCGTACCAATGAAAGTAATGTCTATAATAACAGCACCTTTTATTTGGTTGTTAACCCATTCTACAGATTTTATCCTCGATATTTTAAAAATAAAACCAACTGCAGACGGCAAAGTTACCGAAGAAGAAATTAAAGCAATTATAAAAGAAGGTACAGAAGGTGGTGAAGTTCAAGAAATTGAACAAGATATAGTAGAGCGTGTTTTTCATATCGGTGATAGAAAAGTAAACTCGTTAATGACCCACAGAAAATCTATAGTTTACCTTTCTTTAGAAGACAATATCAAAGAATTAAAAACAAAAGTTCTAAACGAATTACACTCGGTTTATCCAGTATGTGAAGAAAATCTTGATGATGTAATAGGAGTTGTATTGCTAAAAGATTTATTTTCAAATTTCGAAAAAGGAAATTTTGATTTAAAATCGATAACAAGAGATCCGTTTTATTTTATAGAACATACTTCTGCCTACAAAGCATTAGAAAATTTTAAGAAAACTAAAGTTCATTACGCATTAGTAACCGATGAATATGGCGTTTTTCAAGGAATAATTACTTTAAATGATATACTAGAAGCATTAGTTGGAGATGCAGCAGATTTTTATGCTGATGATTTCAAATTAATAGCCCGAGAAGATGGCACTTGGTTAGTAGACGGACATTATTCATTACACGATTTTCTTACCTATTTTGATATGGACGAACTCACCAATGATTATGATGTTACAACAGTAAGCGGATTGATTATGACCGAATTAGGTAATATTCCAAAACAAGGAGAAAAACTTATTTGGAATAAACTAGAAATGGAAGTCATTGATATGGATGGCGTAAAAATTGACAAAGTTCTTGTAAAAGCAATTAAAGAATAGTTTAAATGGTTGTCTATTAATTAGAAATTCTAATTAAAACATACATTAAGAACTGAATACAAAAAAAATGACAGAGGGAAATTTTGTTGATTACGTAAAAATATACGTTTCATCAGGCAAAGGCGGAAAAGGATCTACACACTTACATAGAGAAAAGTTTATAGAAAAAGGTGGCCCTGATGGTGGGGATGGTGGTCGTGGTGGTCACGTATATCTTGTTGGAAACAAAGGATTATGGACATTATTCCATCTAAAATTTGCTAGACACGTCAAAGCAGGACATGGTGGTGATGGTGGAAGTTCTAGAAGTACAGGTTCTGATGGAGAAGATAAATTTATCGAAGTGCCTTTAGGTACTGTTGTTCGAGATAAAGAAACAGACGAGATTCTTTTTGAAATTACAGAAGATGGCGAAAAACGAATATTAGCTCAAGGAGGAAAAGGTGGTTTAGGGAACTGGAATTTTAGAAGCTCTACAAATCAAACTCCTAGATATGCTCAACCTGGCTTACCATCTGAAGAAATGGATGTAATACTTGAATTAAAAGTATTAGCAGATGTTGGTTTAGTTGGATTTCCAAATGCAGGAAAATCTACCTTACTTTCTGTTTTAACTTCGGCAAGACCAAAAATTGCAGATTATCCTTTTACAACTTTAAAACCAAATTTAGGAATTGTTGCTTATCGTGATTTTCAATCTTTTGTAATTGCAGATATTCCCGGAATTATTGAAGGTGCAGCAGAAGGAAAAGGATTAGGTCATTATTTCCTAAGACATATCGAACGAAACTCAACTCTGCTTTTTTTAGTTCCTGCAGATGCAGATGACATCAAAAAAGAATATGATATTTTGTTAGACGAATTACGTAGATACAATCCCGAGATGCTAGATAAAGACAGACTTGTTGTTGTTTCAAAATCGGATATGCTTGACGAGGAATTAAAAAAAGAAATGAAAAAACAATTAGATAAAGATTTCAATGGAATTCCATACCTATTTATTTCATCTGTTGCTCAACAAGGTTTAACTGAATTGAAAGATAAATTATGGGCAATGTTGAATGTAAATGAAGCATAACTTTTACAAACATAAAATATTTGAAAGCTATCTTTTTTGATAGCTTTTTTTATTTGAAATTTAAAATCAAAAAATAAAGTTAAAATTCACTACAACGATTTAGTTTTCTAACCTATTTCTAAATGAGTATTCTGAAAATGAATTATATTCGCATTTCAAAAAAAAAAGATATTTTTCAACAGTTTGTAACAATTTCCATATTCTGAAGACAAGTATTACTAATTAACTAACTAATTTTTATAATAATGAAAAAAATTATTTTATCCTTACTACTAGGAATTATGCTTATACCAACAAGCATGAAAGCTGATGAAGGAATGTGGTTTTTGATGTTTATTGAGCGCCTAAACCATAGAGATATGGAAAAAATGGGATTACAATTAACAGCAGAAGAAATTTACAGTATCAATCATCACAGTTTGAAAGATGCTATTGTACAATTTAATGGTGGATGTACAGCTGAATTAATTTCGAAAGATGGTTTGGTATTAACAAATCATCACTGTGGATATGATGGTATTGCCGAACTTTCTACACCAGAAAACAACTTGTTGAAAAATGGATTTTGGGCAGCAAACAGAGCCGATGAAAGAAAACCATCTAGTTTATATGTTCGTTTCTTTGTTCGTATGGATGATTGTTCAAAAAGAATATTAGCTGTAGTTAATCCTTCGATGAATGAGGCTGATAGAGAAAAAGCAATTAATGCAGAAATAGCCAAAATAGAAAAAGAAAATAACGAAGGCGGAAAATACACCGTTTCTGTTCGTCCTTTTTTTCAAGGAAATGAATATTATTATTTTGTCTATCAAGATTATAAAGATGTTCGCCTAGTTGGAGTTCCGCCAGAAAGTTTAGGAAAATTTGGCGGAGATACAGACAACTGGGAATGGCCACGTCAAACTGCCGATTTCTCAATGTTCAGAGTTTATGCAGACAAAGACGGAAATCCAGCAGAGTATTCTACAAGTAATGTTCCGTTGAAACCAAAACACTATTTACCTGTAAATCTTGGAGGTGTAAAAGAAGGTGATTTTGCAATGATACTTGGTTATCCTGGAAGAACAAATCGTTGGATGCCAGCTGGTGGAATTGATCAAAACGTAAAATTTGCTTATCCTGCTTGGGTTGAAGGTGCCAAAACTGGTATGGACAATATGAAGAAATATATGGAAATGAGTGATGCTCTTCGATTGGTATATGCTTCAAAATATGCTTCAACCGCAAATTACTGGAAAAACCGTCAAGGAATGATAGACGCACTTTCTAAATTTGGTACTGCAAAATCTAAAGCCATTCAAGAATCAAAATTCAATAAATGGGCAAACAAACCAGCAAATAAAGCGAAGTACGGAAATGTAGTAAGCAATATCAATAAATATTATGCTTTAACAAACGAAAAATCTCGTCACGATAATTATTTGCAACAATTATTTAGAACAACTGCATTTGGAGCAATTGGTAGAACTTTAGGAAAACAATTAGACACTTATGTAAAAGCTGATGTTAATAAACGTAAAGAATTAGCACCAAAAATAATCGAAATGGCTGAAGGAATATTTACTGATTTATATATTCCAGCTGAAAAAGATTTGTTAGCAGCACAATTAAAATTGTATGCAACTAAATCTACAGGTTATACTATTGCGCCAATGGTAAAGAAGATTGGTGATGAAAATAGTAATGATTTTATAACTTTTGCAAATTCTGCAATAGATTTAAGTGTATTAACTTCGCTAGATAGAGTTAAAGCATTTTTGCAATTACCAAGTCAAGGTTTATTAGACAACGATCCTCTTTATGCTATTTCTAATGATATGCTTACCCAATTTACATCAAAATCTGACGAAATTGCAAAAGCTCAAAACGATTATGGTGCTTCTTTCCGACTTTTGGTAGAAGGTTTACGCGAATCAAAAATAGGAACAATAAAATATCCAGATGCAAACTCAACCTTACGTTTAACCTATGGTAAAGTTCGTTCTTTACCTGCAGACAAACGTAATGACGCAACTATAAACAACTATACTACTTTGGCAAGCCAAGTAAAAAAATACAAAAAAGGTGATGAAGAATTTGATTTACCTGCACGTGTTCTAGAAATGGAAAAAAGTAAAAATTATGGTCGATATGCTGATAAAGACGGTTCACTTCACGTAAATTTTTTAACTGATAATGATATAACTGGAGGAAACTCTGGATC
>JAYTVI010000025.1:0-2496 GCA_043744095.1 Flavobacterium sp. | reverse complement strand
AAATGCACCCATCATTCTTTCTAAATGTAAAGTCAGCCAATAGTTTGTAGTTGTAATGTTTCCTTTGAAAATTTTAAAATCCTTAAATACTCTTCTAATTGAGAAAAGTCCAAAGAATATTGGAATTATTCCAAATTTATTGTCGTTTGATAATGCATAAATTCCCATTCCAATAAATAAAATGATAAATATGGACATACTGTATAATAAAATCCAATCTATTATTAAAGGCTTTTGCCCATTTTCTATATTTCGTAGAAACAAATATCTCCAACCTGTTGCCGTAAAGTGAATTGTCAAAATACCAATACTGAACAAAAAAATGTTTTGATGGATAATTGATAAAACAAATGAAATAGTTGTTGATGTCAACATTGAAACTGCAAAGATTTTACCCAAAAGTTTGTGAGACTTGTTACCTTTTTTACGAATTAATATAACAAGTCCAAGCAATAAACCTATTGTTCCGAGTACAATATGTAGGGGCAATAAAATTTTGAATGAGTCCATTTTTTTTGAATTTTTAGTTTTTGAGGTTCTGTACAATGACGGCTAACTCCTATATACAAGCCATAATTCACATAAAGCAACCAATATGTAGTTGGCTTTGTGCTATAAAAAATGACTTTTATATTTCAAATATAGCATTTTTTTTATAAATCATCAAATGGACTTTTTATTTGTTGTAAACTTTTGGTGCTTACATGGGTATAAATTTCGGTTGTTTTACTATTACTATGACCTAGTAATTCCTGAATATATCGTAGATCAGTTCCGCTTTCGAGTAAATGTGTTGCATAACTGTGGCGTAACCAATGTAGACTAACTGGTTTTGTTATTCCTACTTTTGTAAGTGCTTGCTTTAATACATTTGATATGCTTCGCTCGTCATAAGGTTCGTTTTCGTAAAATCCTTCAAATAGCCATTTTTTTGGTTTGTGTACTATATAATATTCTCTTAAAAGCAGTAATATCTTTGCAGAAAGCGGCGCTATTCTGTCTTTTTTTCCTTTTGATTGCCGAATGATTACAATGTTTCTTTTGGAGTCGATATCGCTTATTTTTAAATTTAATAATTCGCTACGCCTTAATCCACAACTGTAAATTAAGGATAGCATTGCTTTATGTTTTAAGTTACTATGTGCATTCAAAATCTTTTTAATCTCTTCTTTACTCAATACATTTGGTAATGTTTTTTCTCTTCTTGGACGATGGATTTTATCTATTTCGATGCTTTTTTCTTTTATTGTTTTAAAATACAATTTGATAGCATTTACGATTTGATTTTGATAGGATGTAGAAAGGTTATTTTTTAGAATATATTGATTATTATACAAAACAACATCTTCATTTGAAATCTCAAATATAGGTTTTGAATTAAAGTATACTAAAAAGGATTTCAATGCTTCACAATATGTTTTTATTGTATTGATACTGTATCTTTTTGATTGTAACCAAAATTTGAATTTTTCTAATTCTATTATGCCTTCCTCATTTAGATTTTTTATGGTAGTTCCTATTTGAAATCGGATATGATTTTCTAAAGAATAGGGGATGTGCCATAGCTGTAATGTCTGACTCCATTTTGACCCTTCTACTAGTTTGATACGTTGTATAAGGTTATGATTTCTTTCAAATAGAACAGCAATTCTTTTTTCGTTTTTATGGCTTATTATTTTAGCTTCCCATTGCATCTCTAAAAAATTTAAGAAATAAAGGTATAAAAAAATCCTTAATTATAACAATAAGTAAGTATTTGTTTTTGAAGTCGTTTAAACTTTTTTCAATTGGCTACAAAATTATTTTTTTATCCCATATTTCAGCTTTTTTAATTTAGTAGCACAACTATGCAATGAAAAAAAGCTAAAATCTGAAACAAAAACCCGAATTCTTCGCTTCAATCAAAAAAGTTTAAACGATTTCATTTTTAAATTAGTGAAAGTTAATTCTTTTTCAACACTTTATATTCTTCATAACATTCTCTTATGGCATCCATTATTTGCAAATCGTTTGCTGTTTTTACAAATGATTCAGAGTAGTTACAACGTTGCATTATTTCTGGAATATCTTTCTTGTCAATGCCAAGCAACGCAGCTACTGTTTCTCGATCGTATTTTGATTCTAGCAACTTTCTTACCGAATCATCATTTTTCATGGTTTTGAGTCGTTTGAGTTCTTTTGGTTTTTTTCCAAAAAAATTATAAAGCATATCTGCTGGATTAAAAATAGAACCCATAACACGTCCAAATGCATTTGGCGAATATTCTCCAGCTTCATAACCTTCCTGTAATCCAGAAATGCTGTAACGATAGTTTTCTCTAATCGGAATAAGTTTTGTATCTACTTCTAAATATCCTGTTAAATTATAGGGTTGAATAATAATTTCCTCAAGAGCTATTGCTTTTTCGGTCATTTGAATTTTGGTGGTTTTGTTTTTGATCCAATCGTTGGTCACTCTTATTTTTATGGTTTGAAAACCAACAAATGATAAGTGCA
>JAYTVI010000024.1:0-8287 GCA_043744095.1 Flavobacterium sp. | reverse complement strand
TTTCAATTTTTGGTAATTCTTTCAAATTCAAAACCACATCTACACGACGGTTTTTAGACCGTTTTTCGGGAAGATTTTCTACAATATCATCATCAATAAGGATTCTGCCTTTTCCTTCAATGGTGACAATAATTTTGTTTTTTATACCACTGTGTGTAAGCTTTTCTTTGATTGTATTGGCTCTATTGGTAGACAATTTAAAATTATAAGCCTCTTTACCAATATCATCAGTATAACCAAAAATTTGAATTGACTCTATTCTAGTTGAGTCGGTGTTTTTGATAAAATCTACTACAGCATTACCTTGTTTTTCGTCTAGACTGAATTTGTCAAATTCAAAATAAACCGATTGTACTTTTTCTTCTTGTGCAAACAAAATACCACAGAAAAGTAAGGGCAAAATTTTTAAAAATCGAATCATTATAGTTGCAATATTTTATTGTATTCGGATTTATCATTCAAAATAGTAACCGCTTTTTTGATCTCGACATTATTTTTGATATAATATTGATACAAACCTTCTTTATATTGATAGCGTTTGATAATTTCGTCCAAAATCAGATTTTTTATTTCTTTTTGATTTTGATTCAATTGTATTTCTTCACTTTTTTGTAAAGCAGTCAATAATTGTTGGTATTCTGCCGTAATTCCAGCGTCTATTTTTTCTTTTTTGGCTGCAGCCAAAGTGTTTTTCATTGCAATTTCTGTTTCAGTATCAAAATTGAAATTTTGTTTTTTCAAAAACGATTTAAAGTCTAGAAAATCAGTATCTGTAATTGTTGGAATGGTTGTTCCTAAGTTTGGATTTTTATAGTAATAATTAGTAACATAGTTAAAAACACCATCGTTTTTTATCAAAGCATCACAAATCGGACTAAGTTTTGCTTCGTCTAAGACCACATCTGGCAAAATTCCTCCACCGTCATAAACCGTTCTACCTTTTCTGGTTTTAAAAGCATTATAATTTTCTGATGCTGTTCTAATTGCTTTTCCGTCTTTATCTTTATGAGAATAATCTAGTGCTTGAATGCATCTGCCAGAAGGCGTATAATAGCGTGAAATGGTAATTTTTATTTGTGTTCCGTAAGTTAAATCTACTGGTCGCTGTACCAAACCTTTACCAAAACTTCTACTACCAACTATTACAGCACGATCTAAATCTTGAAGTGCGCCAGATACAATTTCTGATGCCGAAGCACTTTTGCCATCAACCAAAATAACCAACGGAATTTCTAAATCTATAGGATCACGACTGGTTTTGTAGGTGTTGTTGTGTTTTTCAATTTTAGATTTTGTAGTTACAATTGTTTCGTTTTTAGGAACAAAAAGGTTACAAATATTTACAGCTTCATTTAGCAAACCTCCTGGATTTCCTCTCAAATCAAGCACGATACATTCTGCACCATCTTTTTTTAATTGCTCTAATGCTTCTTTAGTCTCTAGTGATGCTTTTTTGTTGAATTGCGACAAAACAATATATCCTGTTTTTTCATCTATTTTTCCGTAAAAAGGAACTGCTTTTATTTCAACTTCATCCAAAACAAGTTGAGTTGTTAAAGTTTTTCCTTGACGAATGTATTTAATATCAACTTTTGTGTTTTTGGCACCTTTTAATAATTGTGAAGCATCGTCTTTGAAATCGCTCAAACTAACATCTCCAATTTGAATAATTTCGTCACCAGCTTTAAGTCCAGCTTTGTCAGCAGGAAAGTTTTTGTATGGTTCTTTAATAATAAGTTTCCCTTCTTTTCGGGTTATCATTGCACCAATACCGGTATATTCACCAGTATTGTTGATTTTGAACTTTATTACATCTTGCTCGTTAAAATAGTTGGTATACGGATCTAAATCTGCCAACATGCTTTTGATCGCTTTATCCATCAATTCGCCAGGATTGGTTTCGTCAACATAATTTGAATTGACCGCTTTGAATAGCGTTGTGAAAATTTCTATTTGTTTGGCAACTTCAAAAAAATCTTCTCTAAAACTTACACCAACAAAAAGAAAACCACTAGCAATAATGGGTATAAAATATCTTTTTTTTAAAAAATTGCGCATAAAATGTTTTTATTTTAATGAAAAAACAACTTACAAAGTTATCAATTAACTTCAAATATAGATGAATATGAAGTAAAATAATAAAAAATTAGTATTTCTATAACGAATGAAACAATTAAATATTTTCAGTTTTTGAAAGATTATTAAACTTTTCAAACAATTGAATGGTTTTTTCATTGATTTCTTGATATGACAATCGGTCTTTTGTTTGATAAAAAAACATAAAAGCATATTTTTTTTCTAGATTGTCAAGCAATAAATGTTTGTTTAATCTATAAGTTTCACGCAAAACACGTTTATAATAATTACGGTCTACGGCATTTTTAAAATATTTTTTAGAAACTGAAACGCCCATTTTTAATTTTTCCTCATTCTCTAGTGTAATCGGAACACACACCAATCGCAAAGGGTATTTAGACACTGATTTTCCTTCTGAGAAAAGAAGATCAATGGTGTTTTTACTTTTGAGCTTTTCGTTTTTAGGGTATGTAAATTTCATTTTATAGACGCCAAGTCTGCAAATATAGTATCTTAAAAAAAGGAAATAGGCAATTGATAATTAAAAAATTTGTTTCAATTAATTATTATATTTGAAAAAAATCAAAACATGAAAAAAAACATTCTAATACTACTCGTTATTCCTTTTTTTATGAATGCTCAAAAAAAAGAAGAAATCTATAGAAAACTAGCGAATTTTTCTTGCGAGTGCGCCAACAAAAGTCAAGATGTTTCTACAACCAGTTTGGGTTTATGTATATTAAGTTCCTTAAATCAGCTTACAGATAAAGAACGAAAAAATATTGGTTATAATGGTGATGACAAAATGGGAGCTTTGGAAAAAATTTCTGAAAGTATAGGTATGGAAATGGCAACTATTTGTCCAGAACTTTTTACAAAATTAGAAAAAAGCAAAGAAAATGAAACCGTTGAAGCTGCTGAAGAAGAAACAACTTATGAAGTAGGAACATTTGATTCTATAGTTGCCAATGAGTTTAACACGCTTTATTTAGTAAATGAAAAAAATGAAAAAACAGCATTTATCTGGCTGTTTCCATTTGAAGGCGATAGTTTATTAATAAAAAATAAAATCACAAAAGAAGATAAACTTGAGATTTATTATGTAGAACAAGAGTTTTTTGACCCAAAAACAAATGACTATAAGAAATACAATGAAATTTCAAGTTTAAAATTGTTATAATAAAAAAGCGAACATTTGTTCGCTTTTTTTATACAAAATCTATTTGATTATTTTTTTTCAATAGTTGCAGGAAAAGTATTGTTTGCTTTATTAATATCTGCCATCAAGCCACTTTCATCAATTGTTATTTTTTTAATTTCACTTTTGGATTTAGCTATACTAAATTGAAATGTTGGATATGCCCAAGCCCAATCGTTTAAAGTTGTTCTTTTAATTTCTGGCGTGGGATTTGGTTTTTCAAAACTCATCATTCGTAAAGGGATATAATAACTTTCTTTTGTGCCATCAGTAAATTCTATCGTTATATCTATTGGCATTGGCATTCTTCCGATGCGGTCTAAAGTAATTCTTGTTTTGTCTCCAACAACATAATCAGAATTTTCTATTACCTCTTTAATACCATAATCTATAGTATTAGTGGTTTGTGTCCAATCGGTTAAATACCAATCAAGATTTGCTCCCGATACTCTTTCTGCAGTTCGTTTGATATCGTTAGGAGTTGGATGTTTGAATTTGAAATCATTAAAATAGCGTTTCAAGGTTTTCATCAAATTTTCTCTACCAATTACATAAATCAATTGGCTTAAAAAAATATCTCCTTTGCTGTAAGAAGAAATACTATAAACTTGATTGATATCGTAACGATCAGAATGGGTAGATTGTGGTTGTTCTTTTCCTTTTCCAACCATAAAATAATAGCCATTATAAGAACCTTCGTGAGGATTGTCAACTTTTTTATCAGCAATTTCATTCATCCCTAAATCTTCTAGAAAAGATGTAAATCCCTCATCCATCCAACTGTGCTCACTTTCATTGGATGCCAAAACGTGTTGAAACCATGAATGTGCCATTTCGTGAGCAATTACTCCTATCAATCCATCATAAGATCCTTCTCCAAGAATAAGTGTACACATTGCATACTCCATTCCGCCATCTCCACCTTGAATTACAGAATATTGTTCATAAGGATATTTACCAACTGTTTTATTATAAAAAGACATTAATTGAGCAGTTTGTGGTTCTGCTTTTTTCCAATTATCAATTATTTTTGGATTGTTTTTGTATAAAAAATGTAAGGTTGTTCCAAAATCGGTTTTAACAACATCGTGTATATAATTTTTATCAGCTGCAAAAGTAAAATCGTGAACCATTGGCGCTACAAAATGCCACGTTACCGTTTTCTGCTTTTTAGGAATTTTTACAGTTATTCCATTATCTTGATATCCGTGTCCAATATCGTTTTTGTTTTGCAAATAACCACTTCCGCCAAGAACATACTCTTTGTCGATTGTAATATTAACATCAAAATTACCCCAAACACCGTGAAATTCTCTAGCAATATATGGATCTGCGTGCCAACCTTCAAAATCAAATTCTGCCATTTTTGGATACCATTGTGCCATCGAGAATTCAACTCCTTCAACATTATTTCTGCCAGAACGACGAATTTGAACCGGAACTTGACCATCAAAATCCAAACTTAATGTTGAAGAAGAATGAGGTAATAGTGGCTTTGTCAAAGTTACTTCAAGAATGGTTCCTATTTCTTTAGCAATGGATAAAACACCGTCTTGTTTGAAGTTAGAAATTTTCAAAAACCCAATTTCGTTTGACTTTAATTTAGAAATTCTGCTTTCTTTTATCTCTTTTCCGTCAGGCATTTTTGTTTTAGTAATCATTCTACCATCAGGATCAACAATATTTTGTAGTCGAACATCCATTTCGCTTTCTGGTTGAAACGCATTGTTGTACAAATGATAAAAAACACGACGTAAAGTATCGGGTGAATTATTAGTATAAACCAATTCTTGATGTCCTTTGTAAAGGTAGTTTTTTGCATCTACGGCGACATTCATTTTATAATCTACTTTTTGTTGCCAATAAGAGTTAGATTGAGCAAATACAGTATTTAAACCTATAGAAAACAAACAAAAAAGAACTATTTTTTTCATAACTTTTGGATATAAAAAATGGAAGAATTCTCATTCTTCCATTTTGATATTAAGGACACATTATTTTTTAGCAGTCATTTTTTCTGCCATTAAAATAGCATTATAAGCATTTACAATTTTACCTGATTTTGAAGCGTTGGTAAAAGGTCTTTTATCTTCTGCTTCGCCCAATGTAACAACTGTGGTTATTGGAGTTCCAGAATCCATTATAATTTGTTTTACCTGACTAGCAGATAATGATGGGTAATAAGAACGAATTATTGCAGCAACACCTGCAGCGTTTGGCGACGCCATTGACGTACCTTGTTCGTATACATATTTGTTGTTTGGAGCTGTTGAATATATTTTCATTCCTGGTGCAAAAACATCAACATTAAAACTTCCATAATTTGAAAAATTGGCAACTAAACCAGAACCATATGTTGTATTTAAAGCTCCAATTGTTAGAAAGTTACTTGCAAATTCGGTTTTGTTATCATCAGAATCATTTGGGTAATTTTTGTTTTCAGATAAGTCAATGTCGTGGCCATCATTTCCAGCCGCATGAACAATTAATACATCTTTGCTTTCAGCATATTTTATAGCATCATAAACCCATTGTTTGTGAGGTGAAAAACTTTTCCCAAAACTTCCATTAATAACTTTAGCACCATTATCTACAGCATAACGAATGCCTAAAGCAATATCTTTGTCATATTCGTCACCATTTGGAACAGCTCTTACAACCAAAATTTGAGTGTTTTTTGCAATTCCATCACCACCTTTATTGTTGCCTCGAACCGCAGCAATAATTCCCGCAACGTGAGTTCCGTGTAAAGATTCTTCTTTATCTGGAGCATACACTATATTGGTACCATAATTTTTATCATTGATATCATCAGGGTTGTCGCCAACAAGTTTTCTACCATCAAAATCAGTATTTAGATTATAGTTCAACTGATTATAAACATAATCTTTGTATTCTTTTATTTGGCTATCGAATTCTGATTTTGGCGTAGAAGCTAATATTTGAGTAAACATTGCTTTGTATTGTTGCAAAGTTGCATCTGTTGGTTGCATAGCTTTTACATCTGCAATAGTAAAATTATCTTTTTTCAAATATTCTCTAACAGCTTTGTCTGCTGCAAGTAACATATCTACTTGCTGTTTTTGAGGAGCTAAATCTGCTTTAGATTTTTCGAGACTAGCTTTTGCGTCTTTATACATTTGAGACCCATCGTCTCCTTTCTTAACAATTCTAGTCATCTCTAAATTTTCGTAGTTTGAATTTCCTAAAAAGTTCCAACCATGAATATCATCAACATACCCATTTTTGTCATCGTCAATTTTGTTGCCAGCAATTTCTTTTGTATTGGTCCAAATTACAGATTTTAAATCTTCGTGATCTATATCAACACCTGAATCAACAACCCCTACAATAACTTTTACCCCTTTTTTACCTTTTAATAATTCGGCATAAGCTTTATCAACACTCATACCAGGAATAGTATCTTTTACTAAATCTAAATTACTCCATCTTTTTAAATCAGATTCTTTTATCGGACTTATTTTTAGAGGTAATTTATCAATTTTTGCAGGATCAGTAGCAACCATAGATGCTGTTGAACCACAACCAGAAATAGTCAATGCTATTATAGATGCTATATAAAAAGAGTTTCTTATTTTCATTTTAATGTATTAGATTAATTTTAAGGGAGCTAAAGTATATTTTTTGTATGAAATAACAGAATTGTTAACGCTATTTTAAGATTTCATTTGCTTTAAAAACTTCTTTAATACGAACTCCTTTCTCGGTCATTTCGACTGTTATAATTTCATTGTGCGCATCATGTTCCAAAAACAAATAATAATTATTTTCGGCAGCTTCATTCAAAAATTTTGATTTTTCGGGCATTGTTAAAAGTGGTCGCGTGTCATATCCCATAACATATGGCAAAGGTAAATGTCCAGCAGTCGGAATCAAATCAGCACAAAAAACAATCGTTTTGTCTTGATATTGAATTTTTGGCAACATCATTTTTTCGGTGTGACCATCAACATAAAATATTCCAAAATTTAGTTCTTTAGATACTCCAAAATCGGAATTTGGGTTTTTAATAAAATTCAAATGACCACTTTCTTGAATTGGTAAAATATTTTCTGAAAGGAAAGATGCTTTTTCCCTAGAGTTTGGTTTTGTTGCCCAATCCCAATGCTGCTCATTTGTCCAGAATTTCGCATTTTTAAACGCAACATCGTAACCAGTTTTGTCTTTGTTCAAATTAACACTTCCGCCACAATGGTCAAAATGTAAATGCGTCATAAAAACATCGGTGATGTCATCACGATGAAAACCATATTTTGCCAATGATTTGTCTAATGAATGATTTCCCCAAAGCGAATAATAACTGAAAAATTTGTCCGATTGTTTGTCGCCCATTCCAGTATCGATCAATATTAATCGGTTGTCATCTTCAATCAATAAGCATCTTGCTGCAATATCAATTAAATTGTTTGCGTCTGCCGGATTGGTTTTTTGCCAAATGGTTTTGGGTACAACGCCAAACATTGCACCACCATCTAGTTTGAAATTTCCAGCTTCAATAGGATAAAGTTTCATTTTTTCAATTTAAAAAACGTTGCAATTTACTAAATCGGTTCTTATTGATAGCTTTAAAATCAATTTTTTCTATCCAATGATACGTTATAAAAATGTTAGACTTTGTGGTAAAAATAGATATTTGTAGTAACTTTGCAGTTAATTTAGACAAAATCAAAATAAGCGATGATTAAAGTTTCTGATGATGCAAGTAAAAAAATCGTTTCTATGATGCAAGAAGACGGTTTTGATGCAGCCCAAGATTACGTTCGAGTAGGCGTAAAAAGTGGTGGTTGCTCTGGTTTGTCGTATGAATTAAAATTCGACAAATCATTAGGAGAAAACGATAAGGTTTTTGAAGATAATAATGTAAAAATAGCTGTTGAGAAAAAATCGTTTTTGTATTTAGCAGGAACAATTTTAGAATTTTCGGGCGGATTAAACGGAAAAGGATTTGTTTTTAATAATCCAAACGCAAGCAGAACTTGTGGTTGTGGAGAA
>JAYTVI010000023.1:0-2527 GCA_043744095.1 Flavobacterium sp. | reverse complement strand
AAAAAGTCACTTTAAAAATCAATTTTGGTAGAATTACTAATGAAAATGAATTAACTATGGAATCAACAATCGCTATCGAAATCAAAGATAACACATTTGCTAGACAATTTGAAACTACTGTAGAAGAAGGATTAATTTCTGTTGAATATTCTTTTCAAGAAAAGAAAATATTTCTTACAAAAATAAACACACCAGATGCTTTCTCAGATGAAGAATTTATCAATGATTTGCTAAAAACAATTATGGCAATTGCTTATGAAAGAAAATTAAAAGTAGTTCCTATACTTCCAAAAATTGCACTTTTCTTCAGAAAAAATACAATTTATAGAGATTTATTGCCTCCAGGAATTAAAATTTAATTTAATGAAAAAATATGCAGTAGCTTTTTTATTATTTTTTATTGCTTTACAGTCATTTGCACAAGGTGGTCCACCACCAATAGGATGCGATGTTTTTTATGTAAATGACAATAATAATGATGGGTATGCACTTTTTGACATCAATTTTTATTTGAATTATTTAAGAATTAAAGCACTTACTGAACAAAATTATGATTTGTCTGGATATTTAATACAGTTTTATCCTTCAGAAACAGATTTAAATAATGGTTCTAATGAGATTGGTGAAGCTTATACAAATTCAATAATAAATAGGCAATTTTGTTACCTAAAATTTACTTATTTAGGAGCCGGAATTGAATATAATCAACAAGAATTAATCATTAGTTTTTCGTGTGTTGTTATTGAAGCTGTGCCTTATAATGGGGATATGGATAGTGATGGTGTTTTGAATTATTTGGAGGATTTAAATCAAAATACAATTTTAAATGATGAAGATACCGACAATGATCGTAATATAAATGCAAGAGATAATGATGATGATGGAGATTTGATTTTAACCATTGATGAAGATTATAATCAAAACGGAGACTATTTTGATGATGATTCTAACAATAATCAAATTCCAGATTTCTTAGATCCAGAGGCAGTATTGTCAATTGCAAAAAGCACAAAATTAAATTTTTCAATTGTTCCAAATCCTTCAACAAATTCTCTTTCAATAAATTTCAAAAATACATTTGTAAGCAAGTTTGATATTTTAATTTATAATACCGAAGGAAAGATATTTTTTGAAAAACAAAATGCATCAAAAACAAGCAACATTTCTAATCTAAAATCTGGATTGTATTTAGTAAAAATAAATTCAGATAATGAAACTTTTACTCAAAAATTGATTGTTAATTAAGAGAAGAAAACTAATCCACAACTTTTAAAAATTCCATTCGCACACTTCCATCTTCATCAATTTTTGTCAAATTTATTTCGTGTAATGAGTTTACTAATTCTGGATTCCAAGGTGTTTTTACTTTTACATAATTTTCGGTAAATCCGTGAATGTAGCCTTCTTTGTTTTCGCTTTCAAACAAAACAGTTCTGTTGGTTCCAATTTGACTTTCGTAGAATGCACGACGTTTTTTAACAGACAATCCGCGTAACATTTTACTTCTTTTATTTCTGACATTAATTGGAACTACATTTTCCATCGTTGCTGCTTCGGTATTGTCTCTTTCGGAATACGTGAAAACGTGTAAATAGGAAATATCCATTTCGTTTAAGAAATTATAAGTTTCTAAAAAATGATCGTCAGTTTCGCCAGGAAAACCAACAATTACATCTACACCAATACACGCGTGTGGCATCACTTTTCGGATGTTTTCTACTCTATCCGTGTACACTTCTCTTTGGTAACGACGTTTCATTTTACCTAAAATTTCATTACTACCCGATTGCAACGGAATGTGAAAATGAGGTACAAATGTTCGACTTTTTGAAACAAAATCAATCGTTTCGTTTTTCAATAAATTAGGTTCGATAGATGAAATTCGCAAACGTTCGATTCCTTCTACTTCGTCTAAAGCTTTTACTAAATCTAGAAAAGTATGTTCGTGCTTCTTATTTCCGAATTCGCCTTTTCCGTAATCGCCAATGTTTACGCCAGTTAACACGATTTCCTTGATGCCTTGTTTTGAAATATCCGAAGCGTTTTTCAAAACATTTTCTAAAGCATCACTTCTAGAAATTCCTCTTGCCAACGGAATGGTGCAATAGGTACATTTGTAATCGCAACCGTCTTGGACTTTTAAAAACGCACGAGTTCTATCACCAATGGAATAACTTCCTACATAGAAATCGGCTTCTTCAATTTCGCACGAATGAATTTCAGAGATTTCATTTTTGGATAAATCGTTGATGTAATCTTGAATTTTGAATTTTTCGGTAGCACCTAAAACCAAATCAACACCATCAACTGACGCTAACTCTTCTGGTTTTAATTGCGCATAACAACCAACCGCTACAACAAAAGCTTTGTTGTTTACTTTGAGTGCTTTTTTAACTATTTGTTTGAATTGTTTGTCGGCATTATCGGTTACAGAACACGTATTGATAACATAAATATCTGCATTTTCCTCGAAATCAACACGTTCAAAACCTTCGTCTTGAAAATTTCTTGCAATAGTTGAAGTTTC
>JAYTVI010000022.1:0-8395 GCA_043744095.1 Flavobacterium sp. | reverse complement strand
TATTTGCAATAGGATTAGGTATTTATAAGATATTTGACATTTTTACTACTTTGTACAAAAACTTTGTAAGTATACATTTAGGCAATGCCTTAGATCGTTACTTTCTTTTTTCGTTTGATCAGAAAATAAATAGTTCGTCACTATCTTATATAAATTCATATAAAAAAGGAGATTTGATGGAACGTGTGAGCGATTCAATGAAATTGAAAAGTTTTTTCATGAAATTTTTTACAGGAATATTGGTTGATTTAATTGTTTCTGTTTATTCGCTTTGTATATTGTTTTTTATAAACAAGACTCTTACATTAATTGTACTTGCCGTAATGATTTTGTTTGTTTTTTGGTTTAAATTTATTACACCATATCTAAAACAAAACGAAAGATTGCGCTACATTCGTAAAGCTGATTTCATTTCAAAAATGATGGAAAAAGTTGAAGGAATTCAAGTAATAAAAAGTTTTAAAATAGAAAGATTTCATTCTAATAAAATATACTCTAGCATTAATGAATATCTAAATATTCAACTTAGAAACGGATATGTAGATTTAATAAATAAACTAGTAGTTTCTGTAATTGTTATAGTTTCTTCTATATTTATTATGGTTTTCTTGACAAAATCTGCCATAGAAACTCAGATTATTACTTTAGGGCAAATTGTTACATTTATAGCTTTGTCTTCAAAAATATTTTCATCATTAAAAGGGATATTAGATGACAATATGACACTACAAGAAAATGAAGTTATTCTAAAAAGATATTTAGATTTTGATGAGAAAACAATAGTGGTTGCAAATAATGGTATAAAAGATTTTACTATTGATAAAATAGAATTTCAAAGCATTAATTATGGTTATATGCCAAATGAATTGGTATTGAAAGACATTAATTTAAAAATAAGAAAAGGAGAAAAAATAAAAATAGAAGGACAAAACGGTTCTGGAAAATCTACTTTTAGTAAAATTTTGACTACGCTATATAATCCAAATTCAGGATCTATTCTAGTAAATGATATGGATAAAAAGTTTTATGATATTGAAAAAATGGGAGACAAAATTTTGTTGGTTACCAATGAAGATATTTTGTTTAATGACACTATACATAGCAATATCGCATTAGGTAAAGAAATTTCTATTTCTGAAATTTTAGTAGTTGCAAAACAAATTAACTTTTATGATTTTATTGCGTCAAAAGACGATGGACTAGATTTTGTGATCAACGAAAACGGAAAAAATCTTTCTACAGGACAACGTAAAAAAATATTATTAATGAGAGCTTTATTTGCAGAATCTGAAATTATAATTCTGGATGAAGTATTGTCTGGGATGGATGTAGAATCTAGAAATAAAGTAGAAGCACTTATTGATAATGATGAAAAAACATTTATTATCATCTCACACGAACCAATAAATAACATTAATTTTTCTAAAAAATACAAAATTACCAATGGAGAACTCTATGTATTACAACACGAAGTCAATCAATTTTATTAAAGTTTTAAACAAAATTTTAATTTCATTTTTGATTATTACCGTTGTTTTACTTTTTGCATTAAGCATAAATGACTCGGTAAATTTTAAAGATGGTCAAATTTTTTCTGACACACCTCAATTAAAAATCAACGCTCCAAACGAAGTTAAAGTTGTAAAAGTTTTTGTAAAAGAAGGTCAAGAAGTAAAAAAGGGGGATACTCTTTTTGTTCTAGAAAACAAAAAAACTAAATCAGATTATGAAGTATTAAATACTGATGTAGGTTCTATGGAGAACAAAATTTTGATAATCAAACAGCTGATTGCCAATACAGTAGAACGAAAAAAATCTTTAATACAATTATTAAACATTCAATCAAATATTTACAAAACTGATCGCAAAAAAACAGCTTTAGAAATAAGTTCGTTAAATAATAAGATAAATATAGCTTCACAACAAAATTCAATTTTAACTGATAAGTTTAGAACTGATTCTATACTGTATGCAAAAGGTGCCATCTCTAAATATGAAATGACCGATACAAAAAGCAGGGATTTAGACAACAAAAAAGGACAAGTTGATGTCAACTCAAGTTATTCTGCAAAAAATTATGATTTCGAAAATTTGCATAACAATTACCAACGTAGTAAAAATGATTTAAAACGCGGCATTATAGATGTAGATAATCAAATACAGAATTTTCAAAGAGATATTGTTGAGCTAGAAGCACAAATAAAAGATGGAAAATCTAACTTAAACTATATTTCTGACGAATTAGGAAAATTAGTAATTCTTTCTACTATAAACGGAACAATATCTAACTTATTTAATGCACGTCAAAATGTAGAAATAGTCGGAAAAGGTGATTTACTTACCATAATTGCACCAAAAAAAGAGGCATTTTATGCAAAAGTAACTTTAGACGAAAAAGATTTGGCTTATATAAAAAATGGTCAAGATATAAACCTAAAATTAGATGCTTATAATTATTACCGATTTGGAGCAATTAAGGGCAAAATAACTTATGTATCGCCTTCTGATGTTGATAAAAATTTTTATTGTTTAGCCACAATATATAAGTACAATCCAAATATTAATCTAAAAGCTGGATACAAATTAAAAGGTGAAGTTATTATTGAAGAAATGAAACTTTATCAATATATTGGCAAAAAATTATTTGATAAAATTGATAATAGTGTTAATTAAATAAATATGAGAAAAATATTGTTTTTTACTTTTTTCGTATTCACAAATGCCATTTTTGGTCAGGATTTATTAACCTTTAATGATTGCTTAGAATTAGCTTTTAAAAATAATTTAGATATTAAAAGTGCTGAAAACTCAGAAAAAACAGCACTCTATCAATACAAATCGAGCTATGGCAAACTAGTACCTTCTATTTATGCCGCTGCAGAAAACAGAAACTCTTGGGGAAGAGAGGTTAATCCAAATACTAATTTATTTACCAATACTGATGTAAAATATTTTACAGGAAGTTTGAATGCTGCATTCAATTTGTTTGCAGGATTTGAAGCTATCAATACCATCAGAAATACCAAACAAGAACACGAAATTAATAAAATTAAAATTCAAGATGTTCAAAATAATATTACAATTGATTTAGCTCAAAAATTTATTACTATATTGTATTTACAAGAAGTTATTGCTTCAAATCATGAAGAAATAAAATCAAGTGAAAAACAATTGGAGTTGGCATTATTGAAATTTAATTCTGGTGTTATTGCAGAAAGTGAAGTGTTTAAACTCAAATCTCAAAAAGAAATAGAAGAACTCAATTTGCTAACTAACGAAAATAGACTTTCTGACAATTATATAAACATCAAACAGTTGATGAATATCCCGCTAGAGAAAGAAATCAAATTAGTAAAACCAAATTTAGTTTTAAATCAAAATGTTGATTTGGAGGAAGATCAATATTCATTAACAAAAAAAGCAATCGAAATCAACCCGATGTACTCTATAAGTTTGTTAAATGAAAAAAAAGCAAGAACTTCATTATCAATAGCAAGAGCTGCCTTATATCCAGTTTTGAGTTTACGTGCTTTTTATTCAACCAATTTTACTCGTGACCCACTTTTGGACCCAACAAATTTTCAAGTAGATGATAATTTTTCACGTTCTGTTCGATTAAATTTAGCAATACCTATTTTCAATCAATTAGATACATATTCTAAGATTAAAACAAAAAAATTGGATTATAAACAATCTAAAATTGATACCGAAATAGTAAAAAACAAATTATCAAAACAAGTTTTAAAAGCAATTACAGACACCAAAACTGCGATTAAGAAAAATGAATCTTCAACTATTGCTCATGAATTTGCTCAAAAAAGTTACGAAGCAGATGAGTTGAAATTTCAATTAGGAAAAATAAACATCAACGAATTGAATAATACCAAAATGATGTACAATAATACATTTGCTGAACTTATTCAATCTAAATATGAATTGCTGTTTAATAATGCATTGATTAAGTTTTACTTAGGCGAAGTTTTTACTTTATAATTTTTTTTAATAAAGCATCTGAATTTCTTTTATATCAAACTCTTGTAATGTTTCATCTTCAATTTGAATTTGAATTTTTCCCCCTTTTGAAACTCCTTTTATTATTCCCATAAATTGATTATTTGATGCGTTTTTAAATGGCATAGGTATTCCTAACTTAAAAAGTGAATTTATATACAAATTTCCTATTTGATTAGGATTAATTTGATGCCATTCTATATTGTTTTTCAATTTTTCAACAATAAGATTTAAAACAAAATTTCTATCAAAATCTTTGCTTGCAATTACTTTCAATGAAGATGCTTTTGGGAGATAATCAAAATTTAATTGATTTACATTTAAACCAATTCCGACAATAGAAACAATAGTTCCGTCACTTTTAAAACTATTCTCTATTAAAATCCCTCCTATTTTTTTTGACTCTGACAGAATGTCGTTAGGCCATTTGATACTTATTTTAGGAATTTCGAGTATTTCCAATGCTTGAATAACAGCTACAGAAACCAACATACTTAGTTGAAAAACATCGTTTATAGAAAATAGCAAATCCTTAATCAAGATACTCATAATAAGGTTTTTGCCTTTCTCAGAATCCCAATTCGAACCCATCTGACCTTTGCCGTTTGTTTGATTTTCGGCTGTAACAATTGTAAAGTTTTCTAGACTATTTTGTTTAGACAATTCTTTTAAATACTCGTTTGTTGAGTCTATGGCATCGAGTTTGATTAGGTTCATTGTAAAATATATATAAAACAGAATTTAATCTTATGTTAAGGTTCAAAATTAATGACAAAAAATGATACCTTTGCAAATAGATTACTAAAAATATTAAATGGCTAAAAAAGCAACAAATAATGATGTTTTACTTGCAAACATCATCAAAGGAATTGAAGAAGTAAAAGGAAATGATATCGACATTTTAGATTTACGCGAAATAGATAACTCAGCATGTGACTATTTTATCATCTGTAACGGAAACTCGAACACTCAAGTTAATGCAATTGTTAACTCTGTTCAAAAAACAGTTTCTAAAGCAATCAAAGACAAACCTTGGCACGTTGAAGGTTCGGATAATGCCGAATGGGTATTAATGGATTATGTGAATATTGTTGTTCACGTTTTTCAGAAACACATTCGCGAATATTATAATATTGAAAGTCTTTGGGGTGATGCAAAAATCACAACAATTGCAAATAAATACTAATTAATTAACCTTATAATGTCTAACGATAATAAGCCAAATCCAAATAAATTAAAAGTAAGTCCGTATATTATTTATGCCGGAATAATACTTGTTTTTATCTTCATCAGTGTTTTTACAGGTGGATCTAGTTTTCAAGAAGCTGCTAAAACATCTTCTTCTAAATTTAATTCCTATTTAGAAAACGGCGATGTTCAAAAAGTTATTGTTTACAACAAAACAGAAGCAGAAGTTTATTTGACTCCAGAAGCTGTTAAAAGTCCTAATCATAAGGCTGTTGTAAAAGATTTACTGAATAGACCTAATATAAAAGGTCCGCATTATGTTCTTGATATAGGAAATGATGAAATTTTTCAAAATAAATTAGAAAATGCCGTAAAAGAAGGCAAACTAAAAGATTATACCTTTTTGCCAAAAAGCGATTGGTCAGAAATTTTAATTGGAGTTTTGCCTTTTGTTTTTATAATAGGAGTTTGGTTTTTTATTATGAAAAGAATGGGAGGATCAGGTGGCGGTGGCGGTGGCCAATTATTTAACATTGGTAAGTCTAAAGCCAAATTATTTGACGAAAAAAATGATATCAAAACTACATTCAAAGATGTAGCAGGTTTAGAAGGAGCAAAAGAAGAAATACAAGAAATTGTTGAATTCTTAAAAAACCCAACAAAATATACTAACCTTGGCGGAAAAATACCAAAAGGCGCTTTGCTTGTTGGACCTCCAGGTACAGGAAAAACATTATTAGCAAAAGCTGTTGCAGGAGAAGCTCAAGTACCTTTTTTCTCACTATCAGGTTCAGATTTTGTTGAGATGTTTGTAGGAGTTGGTGCATCTAGAGTTAGAGATTTATTTAAACAAGCTAAAGAAAAATCGCCTGCAATTATTTTTATTGATGAAATTGATGCTGTTGGTCGTGCTCGTGGAAAAAATAATATTTCTGGCGGAAATGACGAACGTGAAAATACTTTAAATCAACTACTTACAGAGATGGATGGTTTCGGAACCAACTCTAATGTAATTGTTTTGGCAGCAACCAACAGAGCAGATGTTCTAGATAAAGCATTAATGCGTGCAGGACGTTTTGATAGACAAATATTTGTAGATCTTCCAGATGTTCGCGAACGAAAAGAAATTTTTGAAGTTCATTTGGCACCATTAAAAAAAGTTGAAAGTTTAGATACCGACTTTTTAGCCAAACAAACTCCAGGCTTTTCTGGTGCAGATATTGCAAATGTATGTAACGAAGCTGCTTTGATTGCAGCTCGTAATAATAAAACAGCAGTTGATAAACAAGATTTTTTAGATGCTGTAGATAGAATTGTTGGTGGTTTAGAAAAGAAAAACAAAATTGTCACTCCCGAGGAAAAGAAAGCAATTGCAATTCATGAAGCTGGTCACGCAACAGTAAGTTGGATGCTAGAACACGCAGCACCTCTTGTAAAAGTTACAATAGTACCGAGAGGTCAAAGTCTTGGTGCAGCATGGTATTTGCCAGAAGAACGATTGATTGTTAGACCAGATCAAATGCTTGATGAAATGTGTGCAACAATGGGAGGAAGAGCTGCTGAGAAAGTAACTTTCAACAAAATTTCTACCGGTGCATTAAGCGATTTAGAGAAAGTTACCAAACAAGCTAGAGCTATGGTTACTATCTATGGTTTGAATGAAAAAATTGGCAATGTCACTTATTATGATTCATCTGGTCAAGGCGAATATAATTTTTCTAAACCTTATTCTGAAGACACAGCAATGGTCATAGATAAGGAAATTTCATTATTAATAGAAAGTCAATACCAAAGAGCAATTCAAATACTTGAAGAAAACAAAGATAAATTAAATCAACTAGCTGATATTCTGATAGAAAAAGAAGTGATTTTTAAAGATGATTTAGAAGCCATTTTTGGCAAACGTACTTTTGATTCTAATTTACAAGAAGAAACTGCTCTATAAATAGTAATAAAATAAATTTTTATTAAAAATCTTATTTCAAAAAACACTTTTGAATTAAGATTTTTTTATCTTTGGATGTTTTCCAAAACATTTTAACCAATTGGGATATATTTTATGAGTCTTTTTAGAAAATTTTTCGGAACTAGTAATGATGCTTCAAACGAAGAGAAAGAAAGCGAGTTTAATAATTTGCAAGCTAGTTTATCAGCGCCAGTTGATGAGAAATTTACTTTTAATTTTAAAAAAAATGGAGGGAAATTTTTATACTGTGAAAATCTAATTGAAGTTAAAGAACAATTTGAAAATATTCTTGAGGAAAACGATTGGTTTGAATGTGAAGCATCTTGTTATGAGCCAAAATTATACAGTATGCTTGACGAAAATAAACTTACTTATTTAGACATTAAAAATCCAAAATTTCTATTAGCAAGTTGTGAAAATCTTATAGCCGAAGAAGGATCAATTCTTTTTTCATCTAATCAAATCAAACAAAATAAACCCAACGATTTACCAATAAACATTGTAATCCTAGCTACTACAAGTCAAATTCTTGAAAGTAAAAGCGATGGTCTTCGAGCTATTAAGAAGAAATACGATAAAGATTATCCAACTAATATTACAACTATAAAATATTTTGAAAAAGCAAAAGATGAAGACTTCCTACAATATGGTAGTGCAGCAAAAAACCTCTATTTATTGCTTTTAGAAGATTTGTAAGATGAATGAAACTCTCAAAAGATCTTTGTCTGGAGCGGTTTATATTCTTTTATTGATTACCTCTATACAGTACTCAACAGAAACTTTTTTTATTTTATTTGGGCTATTTCTATTACTCGCTGTTTCAGAATTTTGTGAATTAATACAAATAAACAAACTTATACCAATATTAATTTCAGCAATAATTTTTGTCGCTTTTTATTATTTCAAAACTACCAGGATTATTGATGTTTTGGTTTTGACTTTTTCTCTTTTAGTGTCTATCAAATTGTTAACTTTTTTATTTAGTACCAATCAAAAACCAATTGAAAACTATTTAAAATATCTCTACCTACTTGGCTATATTATTTTACCTTTTGTATTTATAACTAAAATTCCTTTTGGTATAAAAGGATATAATCCTAAAATTATTATTAGTATTTTTATACTTATTTGGACCAATGATACTTTTGCATATATAGTTGGTAAAACTTTTGGTAAAAATAAATTACTTGAAAGAGTTTCTCCAAAGAAAACCATTGAAGGTTTTGTTGG
>JAYTVI010000021.1:0-8434 GCA_043744095.1 Flavobacterium sp. | reverse complement strand
AGTGATGATACAGTTGAAGTAAAAGTATATGATATGCTTGGAAAACTAGTTGAGCAAAGAAAAATTACGCTTACTGAACTAGGAACTCAAGAAGTTGGTAGCAAATTTAATTCTGGAGTGTACAACATTGTTGTAACTCAAGGTTCAAATGTGAAAACATTGAGAGTAATAAAAAGATAATCTTTATTAAATCTTTAAAAATAGAAACCCTTTCGGATACGAAAGGGTTTTTTTGTATATACTGTTATGAATAATAACGAAAGTTTATAAAGTCATTTAGTTTTTTTATTAAAACAAGATTGAATTATTTTGATAGCAAAGAGTATAAAAATTGATTTTTAGTCTCAAAAAAAACAACAATTCAAACTGTTGTGAAAACTAAATTTTTCAAAATGATTGCTTAAAAAAAGTACTCTTATTTAAGATTTAAAATTAAAACAAAAAACAGGTAACTATTTAACAAAAAAACAGTTACAAATAGTAACTAGCTAAATCAGCAAATAGTACCGACATTTATTATATGTGGAACAAATGATAAATAATTATTACTTAAAACACCGCTTGTTTACCAAAAGTAATTTTTGGCTTTGCTATTTTATCGATGAAAAGCATATATTTTTAAACAATATACAATACAATTGCATATTTTATTAAATAATGTCAAAATTGCGTAGGGTTTAATTAAAAATTAATAAATTTCACTTTTTAGTTTTGAATTATTTATTATTTATATAACTTTGGCATCTTGTGGTTATTGTATCTATAAAGAGTATAGAACATTAATGACAAAGTATTTTTAATACCATTTTTTATGAAAACATTATTACAAAAAACAAATTCTAAGCTATCAAAAACTTTAAATAGCTATTTGTCTAAAGTTGCATTTTTATTACTTTTTTTGACTAGTTTTATTTCTAATGCACAGTTTACAACTGCTGTTGTAAATGGTACAATTGGTGCCTCGGAATATGGAACGCACACGGATGGTAATAATCAGCAAACAAATAGCGGAACAGTAACCTATATGACATGGGATGCGACCAATTTATATATAGGTGTTGCTGCGGCTAATACAGCAGAAGCATTTGTGGTTTATTTTGATAAGGACAACCTTCTTCCAATAGATGGAGGTACAAATGCAAACGGTACTTTAGTGGGTAATCCCTACGATGGAACCAATTTTGCTGGATTGCCATTTCGTGCAGACATTGTCATGTATGTAAAAAATGGTTACAGAGAGTTTCGAACTGCCGATGGTCTAAATGGATGGAGTGCAGCAACTTCGGCTTTTGGCACATATGTCGAAACTGGTGGTAATGTAAGAGAATATTCTATTCCTTGGACAAGTTTTCCGGGTGGAGTAAAGCCTGCGGCATTTAACTGGTTTAGTTATGTAACGTCAAGCGGTGGTTTTGTGTATGGTCAAGTGCCAACGGCAAATGCTGGTGGAAACATAGGTACATCTGCTAGATATGAAAGATATTATAGTGTATTAAACACAGCAACAGGAACAAGTACAAAACCAATGAGTCGTGATTGTTACGTCTTTAATAGTACAGTTGATAACAATACTTTTGGAGCAATAACAGTAGCTGACTTTACAATGAATAGTGCAGGAAGACAAATTGCACGTGTTGCAGGTAACTGGAATATTTCAGGGACATTACGTGTAAATGCAGGTTCTATATTTTATGGAAGTGGTGGTAGCTATGGGTCAAGCACAGTAGGAAATGCAGTTGTATCTGGTGGAACATTAGATATGGATGCTAACAACCAGTTACAAGCAATTGCAGGTACAGTAGCTGTTTCTGGTGGAACTTTTAATGTGGGTAATTCTGCTAATAATGTGACTATATCTTCTGGAATTTCAACTGTTGCAAATGCTTTAACCATTTCTGGTGGAACTATTAATGTAAGCAACGGTGTTGTTTCTATTGGTACAACTGGTGGAGGAAATCAAGCATTGTTACTTTCTGGTGGTACATTAAACTTAACAAATAACGGAAGAATAAATCTTAACGGTAACTTTACAAGGCCAACTGCTGGTGGACAATTTAACCAATCTGGGTCAACGAGTTTATTAGCAATTGATGGAAATTCAGGAACAGCTGCAAGTAGTTTAACTACAGGAGTGAATTCTTTTAATGTTGTTAGTGCAACTGGAACTGGTTTAAACTGTACTGCTGGAACTATTAGAATTGTAGATCCACATCATTCAAGTATTGCAACAGGCGGACCAAGAGCAGTTTCAATCAGTTATGGAACAACTGCGCCAACGGCATATCAATTTTCTGGAACACATACTTTTGAGTTTGGTGATGGCACAAGTACTACTGGAGGAAATGCAGACGGTTTTGTTGTTGATAATTATGTTGGTTCAATAAGAGTGCCATTGAATAATGTTATTATAAATTCAGGAGCAACAGCAAACAGATGGGTTTCAAGCACTTCTTCTAGCGCAAATGGTTTTTATATCAAAGGAAATTTAACAATAAATACGGGTTGTGAATTTAGAAATACGCTTTCTTCTGCACAATTTGCAATTGAAGGAAATATAGGTAATGCGGGTACATTAACCTCGTCACAAACATTAACTTTTGCTTCAACACCTATTGCTGGCGGATCGGTTGTGGCTTCAACGGTTGCGCAAACCGTTTCAGGTGCAGGAACTTTTCAAAATCTTATAGCATCTCCTACTGCTAAATTTACTAATTTAACTTTTAATAATACAGCAACACCTGCTGCTGTACAATTTACTATTGGTGACGTCTCAACAAGCGGAGCAAATACATTTACCGCTGGTATTGTAGATATAGGTAATAATAACAATTATATTTTTGGTTCAGCAGCAACAGCTTCAAGAACTGCTGGTTATGTTCTTATTCAAGGTACTGGTCAAATGCGAAAAGATTATGCAATTGGTGCTACCAATTTTACTTATCACATAGGAGAAAACACAGGTACAACAGAATATTCTCCTTATGCTTTGAATTTTACAGCCAATAGTGTTGCTCGAACCATAGGAGTACAAGTTATAGATGCGGTGCATCCAAATGTAAATGATGTAGATACGCAAACAGATTATATTTCGCGATATTGGAAATTAACAAATAGTGCAGCTGGTACCTATTCCTACAACGTTGCGGCAACATATTTGCCAGTCGATGTTATTGGTACAGAAGCTAATATGAAAATGAATATGTGGAGTGGAGCATCGCCTTGGACACAAGTTTCAAGTAGTGTTGCAGCAAGTACAATAACGGTTTCGCCAGATGTTACTGAAACAACTTGTCCACTTGGTGCTACGGCGGAATTTACAGGTAGAGTAAAATTAGCATCTAATTATACTTGGAATCAAACAGGTACTGCGGCTTATGGAACAGCATCAAACTGGACACCAACAAGAACGTCGCCAGCAAGCGACGATATACTTACATTTAATGGAACATTAACACCAGCACCAACGGTAACAGGTTTTTCTACGCAAACAATTGGTAAATTATTATTCATTAACAATGCCAATGTAAATTTACAATCTGCTGCAGGTGCAACTTTAACTATAAGTGGTGGTGCAGGAACAGATTTAGACATTCCAGCAGGTTCTACTTTAAATTTAAGTGGTACACAGAATATTGGTATTGCTTTTACAGGAACAACAACTTCAACAGTTGCTGGGACATTAAAAACATCAACTACAGGAACTGGAACTTTGGTATTTACTAACTCTACCACTACCGTTACAGGTACTTTAGATTTATCTGCGGTTACTAATGCAAATACAAGCACAGCAAGCAACTTATTGTTTTCAAGTGGTGGAACGTGTATTATAGGAAGTACTTCTCAAATAATCCCAACTGCTGGTTGGAATGCGAATTCTAATTTAAATATTACTGGGATAGTTGGTGGAACATCTATTACAAATGCGGTACAGAGTTTTGGTAACATTTTATATAACTGTTCTGCACAAACTTCAACAGTAAACGCTTTTACTAGTAGCACTGTTAATATTCAAGGAAATGTTGAAATTAGAAATTCGGGTTCTGGTACATTTAGATTTGGTACAGCTCCAACAATAAATATTGCTGGAAATCTTAGTATTACCAATACAGGAAACTGCGATATTGCAAATGGTGCAGGTTCGGTAAATGTTACAGGTAATTTTGTAATGTCATCAACTGGCACTGTAGATGTAGCACCAAGTTCAAGTAATGCTACTTTGAGAGTAGGCGGAACATTTAATCAAACTGCGGGTACAATAACAGAATCAAGTACTTCAACAGGAAGTGCTATTGAATTTAACGGAACTGTATCGCAATCAATAACTACAAGTTCCGTATTAAATACAATAAACTACAGAGTAAATAATGCTGCAGGTATAACCTTACCAGCTACTTTAAATATTAATGCAAATTCATTGTTGAGAATATCAAATGGTTCAATAACAAGTGGAACTGTAGCTTATAATGCTACTGCTACAACATTAGTATATGACTCTTCAATTGGGACTCAAACTACAAATAGTTTGGAGTTTCCAACGGTAAATGGACCAGCGAATTTAACAATAAATAATACTAATGCTACTCCAAATGTGTCGCTTCATGCTTCGCGTTCTATTAGTGGTGTTTTAGCACTTTCTGCTGGTAGATTAGTGTTAGGTGCAAACGATTTCACTCTTGGTACTGCATCAACAGTTACAGGAACACCAAGTGCAACCAGAATGGTTGTTACCGATGGTGCTGGACAATTGAAAAAAGTATTTGCAACTGGTGCATCTTCATTTACATTCCCAGTTGGAGAAACAACAGGTACAACAGAATATTCGCCAAATTCTTTAAATTTTACGGCTAACAGTACACAACGTACTATTGGTGTAAGAGTAATCGATGCTAATCATCCAAACCTTAACACAGGAACTACGCCAGTAGATTATTTAAGTCGTTACTGGAGTTTTACTGATGATCAAGCAGGAACTTATACTTACACAGGAACATTTACCTATGTAACTGGTGGTGTTGACGTGAACGGTACAGAAGCAAATATAAGAGTTGGTCGTTGGAATGGTGCAGCTTGGACACAACAAACAAGCACGGTTTCGTCTCCTACATTAACAATTTCATCCGCTTTAAACGAAACAACAGGTTTATTAAATGGTAATGATTTTACAGGTAGAACTACACCAAATATTATATATACTTGGACTGGAACAACAAGTAGTGATTGGGCAACTAACGGAAACTGGGATATTGCTGGTTTTCCAAATGCAGTTAATCATCAAGTGGTAATTAATACTGCTGGAGGAAATCAACCTATAATTGCATCGGGTTCTACTTACAATACAGGTACAATAACAATAAATAATGCAGCTTCAATATTAACTTTAAACGGAACAGCTTCCTTAACCACAAATGGATTAGCAACAATTACTGCTGGAACTGTTACTTTAAACGGTACTTCTACTGTAACAACTGCGGCTGGTTTATCTAATGCAGGTACTATTAGTGTAGGAACTGGATATTTGAATTTACAAACATCATTTGCCAATACAGGAACAATAACAAGTGCTTGTACAGGAACTATAGAGTTTGGTATTCCTGGTGGAACAATTCCTCAAAATATTACTTATGGTAATTTAACCGTGTCAGGTGCAGGTTCATTTGTGTTCTCTGCAGCTGGTGCAGTTACTGTTTGTGGTAATTATTCTCAACCAGGTGCAACAACTGCAAGTACCATAGTAACATTGGCTAATTCAGCTCAAGTAAATACAATGACTGTTGGAGGAAATTATACAGTATCTGGTGGTAATGCAACATTTCCATCAAATTTTAGATTTATAAATAGTTCTTCAGCTGCTTCAAATGCAACAGTTGCTGTAACAGGCGATGTTTTAGTTTCAGGCAGCGGTAGACTTTTATTGGAAGTTTCTGCAGCTACAACTGCAGATGCAAAAATGACAGTTGGAGGAAACTTTAGTGCTACAGGTATTCAAAGTGGATCTACAGGTTATGTAGATTTTGGAACAGGAACAATTACAGGAAATACAATTACCATTGCCGGTAACTTTAGTGTTAGTGGTAGTGCATCTAGTTATGTGTCTGGAAGCACTGTTGCTGGTGGTTTTGTATTTACAGGTACTGGAAAAACATTTAGTTACACCAGTTCTGTTAACTCTCAATACACTCAATATACAATTAATGCTGGTGCATCTTATCAAATGCTTTCTGGTTTAACATTACCAACTGCTACAAATCCAACAACAACTTTTACTGTAAATGGTACAATCGATATGGGTACAAATGTTATTACAGCTGGTAATACTACCGATCCAAGATTTACATTAGGAACTGGAGCTACATTTATTACAGCCAACACAGCAGGTGTTTTAGGAAGTTTGTCTGGTTTTACAAATGCTACTACATTACTATTAAATAATACAGGAGCAAATTATCAATTTAATAGTGCGGTTGCAAACCAAAGCACAGGATTTTCTGGTTTGACAATTACAACTCCAAACAGTATTTTAATAAGTAATACTGGTGGAACTGTAACTGCAGATGCAAATGTTACTTTTGGTAATACTGCAACTTTAACTGTTAACAGCAGTTCTATATTTGATGCTAATACAAGATTATTTACATTTGGGACTACTCCAGTCGGACTTGTTTTGAATGGAACTTTTAGAACAAATAATACAACAGGTTTCTCGGGTTCAGCTACTACTTCAATAGTAAGTACAAATTCACCACCAGTTACTTTTGGTACAACTTCTACAGTTGAGTACTATGCTACTGCGGCACAAGTTGTTTCTGCAAGAACAGATTATAGAAATTTAATTTTTACAGGAGCAAGTGCAAAAACAATTAATGGAGCAACAACCGCATTAGGTACTGTGTTGATTAATTCAGGAGCAACATTAGCTTTGGGTGGATTTACATTCAGCACAAATGGTACAACAATGACCAATAATGGTACAATCAACGGAACAGCTACAAATAGTATTCTTCGTTTTGGTGGTAGTATTGCTCAAACTTATACTGGAACTGGAGTAGTTACTTCTCCATTGCAAGAATTTAGAGTTAGTAATTCTAATGCTAGTGGTGTTACTCTTACAAGTGGAGTTAATCAAATTGTAACTTTAGGATTGCGTATGTTTGGTATTGGAGGCGTTACCAATGCAAATAAGTTAACTATTGGTGATGGTACAAATACTACTGTTGTTCAAATTGGGCAAGCTGGGAATACCTTGACTATTGGTAATTTAGATGCAGCACCAACATTTAATTTAGGTGCAGCTGCTTTAACAATGCTTTATTTACAAGAAGGTACACCAAGAACAACAGGTTTTGAATTACCAACCGTTCCAGTAGCTTTTGTAACTATTGACAATACAAATAATGTTACTTTAAATAAAAATCTTACAGTTGGAACTACATTAACATTAACGAATGGGAAGTTAATTACCAGTTCAAATATTGCAACCATAGGCACTGCTGGAACAATAGTTGCAGGTTCTAATTGGGTTGTAGGTAATTTAGCAAAACAAACAGCAAATGGTTCAAGTCCAACTTTTAATTTTCCCATAGGAAGTGACACAACCAATTTCACTCCAGTTTTATTAACTTATGCGGGGAATAACACATCGGGTTCTACAGGAACTATTACTGCTAATACCACTTCAGGTGATCATTCTCAAATTTCAACATCAGGTATTGATAATACTAAATCAGCAAATAGAAATTGGACATTAATTAATAGTGGAATTTCAGGCAGTAATTATAATGCTACATTTACTTTTGTAAGTGGTGATTTAGATGGTGGTGCTTCAACTTCCAACTTTGTTGTAAGACGTTATATAAGCCCAGACTGGTTCTCAACAACTACTGGAACCAGAACATCAACAACTACTCAAGCTACAGGTCTTTCAACATATGGTGATTTTCAATTAGGCGAACCAAGAACAATAACTGTTGCAACTAATCCTAATAATGTTTCAATATGTACTGGTTCTGGTACTACATTTAATAGCACTTCAACTTCAATTCCTACTCCAAGTATAAAATGGCAACGTGGTATTAGTGGTGTTTACACTGATATTGATGCTGTTATTGATGGTGGTGTTTATAGTGGATTTACTACTTCAACCTTATCAGTTTCAAATGTTACAGGGTTAAACGGATATACTTATCAAGCCGTTTTTTCAAACATAAATGGTAGTGCAACTTCAACAGCAGCTACATTAACTGTTAACCCAACTTCTATTGGAGGTTCGGTTGCAGGCGGAACAACAATATGTGAAGCATCAACAAGTGGATTGTTAACATTAAGTGGTCATACAGGAGGAGTTGTAAGATGGGAAAGTTCAGTTTCGCCATTTACATCTTGGACAACAATAGCCAATACAAGTGCAACATACACTTCGGGTGCCTTAACACAAACA
>JAYTVI010000020.1:0-8447 GCA_043744095.1 Flavobacterium sp. | reverse complement strand
TATGCCATGGCACATTTAAAAATGGATATGCTACTTACCGAAACTGGATATAAACCCATTGATGACCAACGTTTCAAAATTTTCTTGACAAATAGTTTAGAAGAAGGACAAATAGGGCAACTTGATTTATTTAATTGGTTAGCAGACGAAGCTAATCAAGCCAATGAAATTAAGAATAATGCTCCAGTTATGGTAGTGATGGGAAATCCGCCGTATAGTGTGAGTAGTTCTAATAAAAGTAAATGGATTGAAGGTTTGACTGCCGATTATAAAAAAGACTTAAACGAAAGAAATATACAACCACTATCTGACGATTATATAAAATTTATACGTTTTGGTCAACATTTCATTGATAAAAACGGAAGCGGAATTTTAGCTTATATTTCCAATAATAGTTTTATTGATGGCATTATTCATCGCCAGATGCGAAAACATTTATTAAAAAGTTTTGATAAGATTTACATTCTTGATTTGCACGGAAATGCCAAGAAAAAAGAAGTTTGTCCTGATGGTTCGCCAGACCAAAATGTGTTTGATATTATGCAAGGTGTTTCTATAAATATTTTTGTAAAAACAGGAAAGTAAATGAAGAAAAAATTGAATGTAAATAATAGCGAAATAACTGTTATCATCGAAAACAAACAAGATTATATTTCACTCACCGATATGGCGAATGCTAAAAACAGTGCGAGCCGAGCAGCAGACGTAATAAAAAATTGGATTAGAACTCGATATTCACTCGAATTTTTAAGTGTTTGGGAAAGTATAAACAACACAAATTTTAAAGTGGTCGAATCTGACCACTTTAAAACACAAGCAGGATTACCAAGTTTTGTACTGAGTGTTTCTGAATGGATAGAAAAAACAAATGCAATAGGTTTTATAGTAAAAAAAGGAAAATACGGTGGCACTTATGCACACAAAGATATTGCTTTTGAGTTTGGCTCAGCAATTAGTGCGGCGTTTAAATTGTATTTAATTACCGAATTTCAACGACTTAAAGATGAAGAGCAAAAACTTATTGGATGGTCTGCAAAAGAGAACTTGCAAAAATAAATTATAGAATACACACCGATGCAGTTCAACAAAATTTAATTCCGAAAGAAATTACCTCGCAACAATCCTCAATAATTTATGCCAATGAAGCCGATGTATTGAATGTAGCATTGTTTGGTTTAACTGCTAAAGAATGGAAAGATAAAAATCCTGATTTAAAAGGAAACCAAAGAGATTATGCTTCAATAAATGAATTAATTTGTATGAGCAATATGGAAAACTTAAATGCCGTTTTTATAAACGACCAAATTTCACAACAAGAACGATTGATAAAATTGAATCAAATAGCCATTCAACAAATGATTATTTTGGAAAATATGGAACATAGAAAATTTCTGAAATGATTTTTTTTATAAATATTGATTGAGAAAAAAACTATTTTACTAAAAACAGAAAATCCTCAAATTAATTGAGGAAATATAAAAACAAAAAAACTCAAACAGGCAAAGCCCAACTGCAAGAAATACTAAACCAATATGACTAAAAAAACAGCACAAGTATTTCATTTTGATTTACAAGGAAAACGAGATTTTAAATATAATTTTTTGAATGAAAATTCGATTAATTCTATTGATTGGAATGAGCTACAACCAGATGCTGAAAATGCTTTTTTTGTAAATAAAAATTTTGAAGGTGGTGATATTTATGAAAAAGGATTTAAAATCGATGAAGTTTTCAATATCAAAACAAGCGGTGTTAAAACTCATGATGATGCAAATCTAGTTAGCTTTCAAAATTTTACAGAAAATACTCAAAATTACACATACAAACTTTTTGACAATCGTCATATAAACTATGATTTAAAGAAAGTTCAAAGACATAGATTTTCAATTATGAAAAATATGTTGAAGGAAAATTTGGGTTTATGTTTGATGAGAGGATTAGTTGATACAACTATTTTTTCCTCAATTTTTATAACAAATAACTTATTGGATATTAATTTTTTTAGATTTCAAACTTATCTCTTCCCACTCTACCTCTACCCAGAAACCACAACGCAACAAACCCTATCAGAGTTTGAAACTCTAACAGGGTTAAACGGTAGAAAACCCAACTTAAATATGGAAATTGTAAACAAAATGGCTAAAAAGTTGGGGGTGTCATTTGTTCTAGAAAAACCAACAACCCAAAACCTACAACCATCAACCGTTTTCGCTCCAATAGACATTCTCGATTACATTTATGCAGTATTGCATTCGCCAAGTTATAGAGAAAAATATAAGGAATTTTTAAAGATTGATTTTCCACGAGTTCCATTTCCAGCAAATCTTCAAGGTTTTCAAAACCTTGTAGCATTAGGTTCGCAACTGCGCCAAATACATTTATTAGAAAGCGATGTGGTAGAAAAATTGATTACGCAATATCCTGTAGATGGCGATAATGTTGTGGTAAAACTTCGTTATGAAATCAACCCTGTCAGAGTTTTGAACTCTAACAGGGTTTTAGGAAACGTTTACATCAACGAAACGCAGTATTTTGCAAATGTTCCCCAAGATTCTTGGAATTTTTATATTGGCGGTTATCAACCTGCTCAAAAATGGCTAAAAGATAGAAAAGATCGTGAATTGAGTTATGAAGATATTCGTCATTACCAAAAAATAATTGTGGCATTGACAGAAACTGATAGATTGATGAAAGAAATTGATAAAATTGAGACATAGAAAAAAGTTATTAACAATGTATAAACTGGACAAGTATCTTATTTGATGGTTATTTGATAAAAAGGAGTAAATTGCAAAACTAACTCAATAAACATAGGTGATTCTTATTTGATGGTTATTTGATTATGGAAGAAAAAAAGTTGATAAATATCATAAACGATTTGATTAAACAGCCCAAAGAAAGCGAATGGGTAGAGTTTAAATTGAATTACCATTCAGCAGAAGAAATAGGAGAACGAATTTCTGCATTATCAAACGGAGCTTGTTTGCACAATCAGCCATTTGGTTATTTAATTTATGGCATAGAAGATAAAACGCATAAAGTTATTGGAACAACTTTCAAAATAAAATCATTCAAAAAAGGTAAAGAAGATATAGAAAGTTGGCTGATTAACAGACTAGATCCAAAAATAGATTTTAGAACCTACCAATTTGAATATGAAAAAGGCGTGCTAATTTCAATGATAGTCGTTCCAAGTGCTGAAAATCGTCCTGTAGATTTTTTACATATTCCTTATGTGAGAGTTGCTAGTTACACTCGAAAACTAGGTGATTTTCCTGAAAAAGAGGGCAAAATATGGAGGAAAACGCCTGTAAAGCCATTAGAAAATGTAATTGCAAAATCTAATGTTACATCGTCAGAAATAATTAGCTTACTAAATACACAAACCTATTTTGATTTATTAAAATTACCCTATCCAAATGGTCAAGATGGTGTAATAGAAAAATTTATTTCTGAAAAATTTATAAAAAAAAATAAAGGCCAATACGATATTACAAAACTAGGCGCAATACTACTTGCAAAGAACCTTGAAGAGTTTGACGAAATAGGAAGAAAAGCGGTTAGAGTAATTGTTTACAAAGGAAAAAACAAAGTAGAAACTGAACGAGAACAGATAGGGAAAAGAGGTTATGCGGTAGGTTTCGATGGATTAATAGATTGGATAAACAGCCAATTACCATCAAATGAAGAAATAGGCAAAGCATTTAGAAAAGAAACTAGAATGTATCCTGAAATTGCCATTAGAGAATTAGTTGCAAATGCACTAATTCATCAAGATTTTAATGAGCTAGGATTTCCAATGATAGAATTATTTTCAGACAGAATTGAAATTTCAAATCCTGGATTACCATTAATAACTCCACAACGTTTTATTGATGAATATATTTCACGAAATGAAAAATTAGCTGATATTCTGAGAAGATTTGGAATGTGTGAAGAAAAAGGAAGTGGAATTGACAAAGTTATTTTTTACAATGAAATGTTTCAATTGCCTGCTGTAGATTTTATTGTTTCTGAAAAAAGAACTCGAATAACAATGTTTAGCTATAAAGAATTGAATAGTTTAGACAAAAAAGATAAAGTAAGGGCTTGTTACCAACATGCATGTTTGTGTTATGTATCAAATGACATAATGACAAATCAAAGTCTAAGAGAGCGTTTTCAAATTGAAGAACAAAACTCTGCAATTGCATCAAGAATAATCAAAGACACAATTAATGATGGATTAATTAAAGATGATGATCCAGCAAGCAATTCAAGAAAATATAAAAAATACATTCCTTTTTGGGCTTAAATTATTTTTTTTTAATGGTTTTGTAACTTTTATACAACACAATACGTATAATAACCTGAAACCCTAAATTTAAGGAGACAAAAAATGAGACAACTAAAAATTACCAAGCAGGTAACCAATCGTGAGACTGCATCGTTAGACAAATATTTACAAGAAATTGGTAAAGTTGATTTGATTACTGCCGATGAAGAGGTAGAATTAGCTCAAAAAATCAAAGCTGGAGATCAACGCGCTTTGGAGAAATTGACTAAAGCTAACTTACGTTTCGTGGTTTCTGTTGCAAAACAATACCAAAATCAAGGGTTAACTCTTCCCGATTTGATTAATGAAGGAAATCTTGGTTTGATAAAAGCAGCGCAACGTTTTGATGAAACTCGTGGTTTCAAATTCATTTCTTATGCTGTATGGTGGATTCGCCAATCGATTTTGCAAGCATTGGCAGAACAATCTCGTATCGTTCGTTTACCATTAAACAAAATTGGTTCTATCAATAAAATCAACAAAATGTATGCTTTGCTAGAGCAATCTAACGAAAGACCACCTTCTGCTGAAGAAATTGCTAAAGAACTAGATATGACTGTAAATGACGTAAAAGAGTCTATGAAAAACTCTGGTCGTCACTTATCTATGGATGCTCCGCTTGTAGAAGGTGAAGATTCTAATCTTTATGACGTATTGCGTTCTGGTGAATCTCCAAATCCTGATAGAGAATTAATTCACGAATCGTTACGTACAGAAATTGAGCGTTCATTAGAAACCTTAACTCCAAGAGAAGCAGATGTTGTGCGTTTGTATTTTGGCTTAGGCGACCAACACCCTATGACTTTAGAAGAAATTGGTGAAACTTTTGACTTAACTCGTGAAAGAGTTCGTCAGATTAAAGAAAAAGCAATTCGCAGATTAAAACATACTTCAAGAAGTAAAATCTTGAAAACTTATTTAGGATAGTCTTAAAGTAGAAAGTTATAAAGTTTTAATGATTTTTTTAACACAATGATTTTAGACTTCAAGCCATTTGACTTTATGCCATTAGACTAAAAAGTAACAACAGTCTGATTAACTGTTCGTTTTTTGATTGATGATTGAAACCTCGGCTGATTACCGAGGTTTTATTTTTGTCATCAACCAAAAAACTATTTTTTTTGATTGCTTCGCCAGTTCGAGCAAAGCTCTCGTGTGATGATTGAAACCTCGGCTGATTACCGAGGTTTTGTTTTTTTAATCTGAACTTGTTTCAGATTCTTTTGGGCGTTACCTTAAGGTCGGGCTATACGTTCCAATATTTTCACATTTCCCTTCGGGTAATCTAAAAATGATTTCCTCTCCTATCCTTAACGCAAATTCAACTAAAACGAAACCCAAACTTTCTTTGCGAACTTCGCGAAAAAACTTTGCGGACTTTACGGTTAAAAAACTAATTTTGCACAAACAACACAACTACAAATGAAAAACACAATTATTGCTCCATCTATCCTTGCTGCTGATTTTGCCAATTTGCAACGCGATATCGAAATGATTAACAATTCTCAAGCCGATTGGTTTCATATCGATATTATGGATGGTGTTTTTGTACCAAACATTTCGTTTGGAATGCCAGTTTTAGAAGCCATTACCAAACATGCAAAAAAAACAATCGATGTTCACTTGATGATTGTTGATCCTGATCGTTATATTAAAACTTTTGCAGATTTAGGCGCAAATATACTCTCTGTGCATTATGAAGCGTGTACCCATCTTCATAGATCGTTACAAGCCATAAAAGCTGAAGGAATGAAAGCTGGTGTTGTACTAAATCCTCATACCAATGTAAGCCTGTTAGAAGATATAATAAATGACATTGATTTAGTATGTATTATGAGTGTTAATCCTGGTTTTGGCGGACAAACTTTTATTGAAAACACTTATTCTAAAATCAAACAACTAAAAGAATTAATAGCCAAGATGAATGCAACTACTATTATAGAAATTGATGGTGGCGTTACCAATAAAAATGCTAAACAATTGGTAGATGCTGGTGCAGATGTTTTGGTTGCTGGAAATTTTGTTTTTAAATCTGATAATCCAACACAAACAATTGCTGATTTGAAAAAGTTGACAAGTTATTAATTTATTCCTTAATCACTTTAATCACTTGTGATTTATTATCTGATTCTAATTTGATGAAATAGTTTCCTGCTTTGAATCGACTTAACGACAATCTCAAATCAAGACTGTCAAAACTTTGTTGTAGTATTTTTTGTCCCATAATGTTATAAACAGTAACATCTTTAATCATATCTTTCGATTTTATTTGCAACACATCCTGAAGAGGGTTTGGACTGAATTTTAAATCATTAAAGCTAAAAGAGTTATTCGCCAGAAACTGTATTGTAATTTCAAATGCAGACGGACTTTCATGTCCATTAATGGTTTGTGTTGAGTAATAGGTAACACCTTCTACTAAAACGGTGGTTAGTGCTAATGGGTTCGAAGTAGCATTTCTATTCATTACATCATACCATTGAATATTGCTTCCAGAAACAACAATATCCGCCAGAGTTTGTCCCAAATTAAATATTTGATTCACATCGCCAGTAGGTGGTGGAACTGGTGATTGATAAACCCAAAAAACATAAGATGAAGTTACACATCCTGTGTCTAGATTGGTGGCTCTAACAAATATTGACTGTGATTGTTCAGGAGTGTAAGTATCTACTAAATACGTTGAATTCGTTGCGCCTTGTATAGGATCAAATTGATTAAACCATAGGTAACTATAATTGCCCGACAACTGACTGTCTAATAATAAAGGCTCGACTATCGTTGTACCATCTACATAAATATAATGTGTACCATTATCCGAAATAATCTCAGGATTGGTCACTGGAATAATAGTAACATAAAAAGAATCCTCAGCAGTACAATACGGAAATGGACCTGTGGCTATATACAAATAAACAGTTTGAGAACTATAAATATTCCCAGATAGATGCATTCCTCCACCATTTGGTTCGGTATAATATCCAGCTTCGTTATTTATTGGCAATTCATAATACTGGCAAGCAGTAACGTCCGGAAGGTCTGTGATAGTTGGCAAAGAATTAATTGAAACGTTGAAACTCAATTGATTTTGATAGCAAGAATTCTCTACAAAAACATAGATAGTTTGCGAATATTCTACAATATCACCGGCATGCAACATGATTCCGCTTCCGCTAATATCAGTATAATAATTTCCAACTGACAACGGTGGTAAGACATAAGGTTGGCAGGAAAAGACATTGGCAAATGGTGGAATAACTGGCGTCGTTTCAGCCGTTATTGTAATACAATCTGCTAAAGGCACGGTGCAACCTTGACCAGATGATGTCGCACTATTCAAACAAATTACTGTACTTCCGGCATTGAGTATGGGAAGAGAAATAGCAACTGTTCCAGTAGCATTTAAAATAATAGTTTGATTTGCTGCACCATTTATGGTATAGGTCACAATAGTATCTGTTGTACCACTAATCGTTATTGTAGGTGATGTTCCCTCGCAAACGGTATTGTTCCCGGATATTGATGCATTGGGCATTGGATCTACTTGAAACGTTTCAAAGATTGTTGTGGCGCATTGTCCGGCATCAGGTGTAAAAGTATAAATTCCGGTTGTTGCTATTGTTGACGGACTCCAAGTTCCGGTAATCCCGTTGTTTGATGTTGTTGGGAGTGCGGGAACATTTCCCGAGCAAAAATTATACGATGAAAATGTGAATATAGGTTGAGTCGCTGAAACATATACCAATATGGTATAAAGATTAGCACATTGTCCTAGATCTGGTGTAAAAACATACGTGCCAGTTAATTGGTTATCAATTACTGACGGATTCCACGTTCCTATAATGCCATTGGGTGCATTATTCTGTAAAACGGGTGCTATGCTTCCCGGACAAATTGTTGCAATTTGAGGGAAATCGGGATATGCCAAATTAGCAATCGTAATTGTAGTCGTGGTTACGAATTCAGGATCTACATCAGCTGGAATTGTATAAGTAACAGTATAAGTTCCTGGCATACTCTGATTGGGATTAATAGCACCTGATACTGCATCAATATACAATCCTGAAGAAGATGCCGAAAAAGCACCTCCTATAGTGCCAACTAAATTGACATATTCTAATGTTGAATTAAC
>JAYTVI010000019.1:0-8460 GCA_043744095.1 Flavobacterium sp. | reverse complement strand
AACCCCAATGGATAATTTCCTAGTTTTAAATAAGTCAATATTTGAGCAAAATGAACATCAGTAAATAACTCAACGGTTTTTAACTCGATTACCAATTTATTTTCTACAATTAAATCTATTCTATAACCATGGTCTAATTTTATTTCTTTGTATAAAATTGGTAATGATTTTTCTCTTTCAACAAACAATCCAGCATTTTTAATTTCGTAAAAAAGACATTCTTGATAGGCAGATTCTAAAAGTCCTGGACCGAGTTGTTTATGAACTTCTAATGCTAATCCAATAATTTTATAAGATAGTAAATTTAAACCTTCGTGTATTTCTGTGTCTTCTTCGTACATTTTTGTGTTATATTTTGATAGAACGAAATTCATCTTCCTCATTGCTCACAATTCCCAACGCCTCATAAATATATTGAAAAGTCGATAAAATTTCTGGTTTACCATCAATTAAGGCTACATCATGTTCAAAATGTGCAGATGGTTTTCCGTCGGCAGTTAGAATTGTCCATCCGTCTTTGAGTTGTTTGATATTTTTGGTTCCCATATTTATCATTGGTTCTATTGCTACAACCATACCTTCTACAAAAAGTTTGCCACGACCACGTTTGCCATAATTTGGCATTTCTGGATCTTCGTGCATTTTGGTTCCCAAACCGTGCCCTACAAGTTCTCTAACAACACTGTAGCCGTGATTTTCACAATATTTTTGAATCGCATTTCCAACATCTTCCACGCGATTTCCTATTTTAAATTCACGTATTCCAACATACAAACTTTCTTTGGTTACTTGAAGTAGTTTTTTAACGTCAGGCGCTACTTCTCCAATTTCAAAACTGTAGGCGTGATCGCCATAAAATTCATTTTTCAAAACGCCGCAGTCTACTGAAATCACATCACCTTCTTGTAAAGGAACGTTATTCGGAATTCCGTGTACCACTTGCGCATTCGGACTCATACACAATGAATTCGGAAAACCGTACAATCCTAAAAAACCCGGAATTCCGCCATTATCACGAATAAATTCTTCGGCTAATTTGTCTAATTGTAAAGTAGTTACACCAGGCTTTATAACTTTTGCAACTTCACCTAAGGTTTTAGAAACTAACAAAGCACTTTCGCGCATCAATTCAATTTCTTCACGTGTTTTCGAGATAATCATTTTTCTAAATTTTAACTTCGTTTTATTCTGTTTTATGGTTCGAATAAGTCTGCAAAAGTAACTATTAAAAATAAATTAATCAGGATTTGCCATTATTTTAAACAATTCGGCATTCGAAATCAAATAGCGATTTTCCAAACTCAATTCAGACAATTGCGAACCAACCAAATTGTTTTCTCTTGAATTGATTAAGAAAACAGAACTTTCTCCGAACGAAAACAATCGTTCTTCAGAAGTCAACATAATAGTGTAATCGTTTACTAAATTAGCAATTAGTCTTTGTTGTCTTTCTAATGAATTGATTTCGGTTTGTTGCGCATTGATTTTATTTTTTAGTTGCACTCGTTCCAAATCTAATTCATATTTTGTATCTTGAATTTTAAATTTTGCTAGTTGTAAACCACCACGTTCTTTTCTTAAAAAAACGGGAAATGCAAAATTGACACCTATTTTATAATTGTTAAAATTGGTTTGATTCCAAGTGTTTTGTTCTGATAGATAATGATAACCTAAATCAATTTTTGGCAATAAATTATTCGCTTTGAGATTGCGTTCTACTTCTAAAATGTCAATTTTACTTTGTAAGGAATTAATTTTTGGATGATTTTCAATCGAAATATTTTCGGTCAATAATTCATTTGTTTTTAGCGTTTCTTTAATTGTTGTTTCCAGTTTTTCTTCCGGAATTATATCCTCTTGTAATTCTAATGGAACATTGTTTTCGAGCCACAAATAATTTGACAGTTCTAATTTTGATTTAATTAATTTTAATTGTGAATCTTCTAAGTTTAATTTTCGGTTTCTTACTATAATTCCGGCTTCAACGCTATCAATTGCAGGTTTATCTCCGTTTTTTATTAAACTAGAAACACCATCGAAACGTATTTCGGCATTTTTCAAATACGATTTATAAAGTTCCACTTCGCTATAATTTCGTTTCCAATTAAAATAAGCAACAGATGCATTGTACAAAACTTCGATAGCTTGGAGTTTTCTTTCGGCTTGACTTAATTGAATTTGAATTTTGGCTTTTCGCAAGTCAGACATTCGTTGGTTGATAAATAATCCTTGTCCGATTGGAACGGTAATTCCGAGCGACGTTAATCCTTGATTTGGCAGCGAGTTTTGTGGATTTAAATAAATGCCTTCGCTGTTGTCAAATCCAGCTTTGACTTCAATTCCGTACCAAGTTGGGATTTTAAAACTGCTATTTAAAATCGAATAATATTCGGAATTTTTAAATTGTTTTTTATCAAAATCGACTTCAATTTTTGGGTCAAATCCGCCACGAGCCATCATTAAATTAGCTTGCGCCATACTTATATTTAGATTGGCACTTTTTACCATAGGATGAAACTTTTTCACATAACCCAAATACTCATTATAGGTGAGTTCTTTTAGGTTTGTGTTTTGGGCGGAAACCCAAAATCCGATTAATAAAAAAAGAAGTGTTTTAAATTTCATAACAAGTATACCTTTTGGTTGTTTTTTAACCCTGATTGCAGGAAACGCCGCGCGTGACGAAAAGCAGGAAAATGGATTGCTGATAAAGCCCAAACCATTCGTTTCAAAACTTTTTAAAGCTTATTTTTTTCTTTTTGATTGTTTTTAGGTTGGTAATAATTTGGAGGAAAACCATTTAAACTTCGCCACAATTCAAACCAAATAGGAACGTTGTTTAATAAAGCGATGGTTTGTGCTCCGGCTCCAATGCTTAGTTGTTTTGGCCATTTTGCTTCGGTATTATCAGGAGCAATTAATACTCTGTATTTGCCGTTATCGCTAATAAAATTTTCGATAGCAACCACTTTTCCGCCAAAAGTTCCGTATGATATATCGGGCCAACCCGAAAAAACTATAGTAGGCCAACCGTCGAACCAAACACGCACTTTTTCGCCTTTTTTAATTAAAGGTAAATCGATAGGAGCAATGTAAGTTTCAACTGCAATATCATAAACAGATGGCATGATGCTAACAATAGAAGTTTCTTCTTTAATATTTTCGCCAATTCCAGATTGTAAAGCACGGTTTACATAACCATCTTGTGGTGCTTTGATGTAATACATTCCGTTTCGAATGCTATAATTAGCATATTGGTTTTCGAGTTTATTAACTTGTGCTTTGGTGTCGTATTGATTGCTTAATGCAGTGAATTGGTCGCTTCGAGCTTTTGATGCTTTTTCGTTGTATTCGGCGGAAATTCTGTTGATTTCGACACGGGCATTAATTAGTTCGTTTTTGCTTGTTAAAAGTTTGTTTTCTTGCGTAATAATTTTGGCTTCGACATCTTGTAATTTCAATCGTTTTTCTTCCACATCGGTTAATGGTTTTAATCCTTCTTTATTTAGTTGAACCGAACGATTGAATTGAGTTGTGGCAATATTAACTTGGGTTTTTACTGCAATTACATCAATGCTATCGCTTTTAATTTTTAAAACAGCTTGCCGAATTTTGTTTTGCGCTTGTTGCAATTTTAAATTCTTTTCGTTTTCAATGGCTTGAATTTGCGATGATAAAGAGGTTACTTTTCCGTCATACGATTGCACCGACATTTTTTTGGCGTCCATTTGATCTTTGGTGTTTTTTACCAAATTTGGGTCTAGATAATCTTCTTTAATTTCAGATATAAAAAGAATGGTATCGCCTTTTTTTACAAAATCGCCTTCTTGAACGTACCATTTTTCTATTCTTCCTGAAATTAATGATTGAATGGTTTGCGGCCGTTGATTCGGTTTTAAAGTAGTAACTGCTCCAGAACCCGAAATATTTTGTGTCCACGGTAGAAACAATACTATTAAACCTATAATAGAAAAAGCTACAATAATTCTATTTAGTATTTTATAATGCGGTCGGTTACTTAAATCTTTTACGGTAGAATAATTAAGTAAAGACTTTATTGCGATTGGATTATTTTTTGATAAATTAAGCATCGTTTATTTTTTTATGTCTTTATAAATTGTTCCTTTTTTTAATGTAATTTCTCTTGTGGCTTTTGTTTTCCAATGTTTGTTTTTTGAGGATACTAAAACCGTCCATTTATTGTTATCGGAAAGAATAAAATCAATAATTTCATTGGCTGCTTTTTCGTCCATTTTATCAGTAGGATCTTCAAAAAACAATAGTCTAGGTTTGTTAATAATACTTCTTGCTAAAAGTATTTTTTGCGCATTTGAAGATGATAATTGTTTCCCTTCCGGAAAAATACGCGTATCTAAACCTTTTGGCAATGTTTTTATGTACGAAGTAAGTTGTACAGCATCTAAAGCCCATTTTAAATCGGCGTTTGAAATGGAAGGATTGTTAAAAGTGATGTTGGCTAAAATGGTTCCTTCAAAAGGAGTTTCGCCTTGAATAATACTTCCAATATGCGATCGATAATGCTGTAAATCTATTTTTTTAAACGTATCATCGTTAATAAAAAAGGAGCCCGATGAAGGTTGAATTAATCCAGATAACAATCGAATCAACGTTGTTTTTCCGGAACCGTTTTCACCATTTAAAAGTATTTTTTCGCCTTGCTCTATTTTTAATGAAATCGAATCAAGAACTTCATCTGTGGCATCTGGGAATTTAAATTTTACATCGTCGGTTTCTAAAGAAATGTTGTTGTAACAATCAGTTTGTACTATTTCCGATTCCGATTCCGAGCTCATATCGGTTACTTGACCAATTTTTTCTATGGAAGTTAACACATCATAAAAAGTTTCTAATCCTAGAATTATTTTTTCAACCGAATTAATTACTAATAAAATAATGATTTCAGAAGCAACAAACTGACCAATATTCATTTGTTGATTTAATACAAGAAATCCACCAATTAATAAAAGACTAGTAGTAATAATAACTTTAAAAAAAATAAGTTGTGTAAATTGCCTTTTGATAATGGCAAAATGTTTCTCACGATAATTTAAATAATCTTTTAATAGATTATCATTTTTTTGTAATGCATAGTCAAAATTTTGAGGTTTCCTGAAACTGAAATTATTTCGAGCTATTTCTTGTAGCCAACTTGCCACTTTGTACTTGTATTTTGACTCTTTTAAACTCGTTTCAAGTCCAGAACGGTAAGAAAATTTGAAAATGACATATAATAACAAAATTAATAATATTCCAAAAACAATAAAGAAAGGATAATATAACGACAAAAGTAAAATGCCAAAAACAATTTGTAAAATTGCTGCAGAAAAATCAATTAGTAATTTTGAAGTTCCTTTTTGAATAGAAATGGTGTCAAAAAAGCGATTGGCTAATTCTGGCGGATATGTGTTGTATATTTCTTCAAATTTAATTTTTGGCAATCGATAAGCAAATTCAAAAGAAGAACGAACAAATATTTTTTGTTGTAAATTTTCAGTAATTCGGAGTTGCATTAATGATAATATTCCAACAAAAACAACACCAATCACTACTAAAATCACCAGTACAATCCACGAAGCACTTATTCTGCCTGATTGAATAAAATTGATAATTGCTTGTATACCAAGAGGCAACGACAAACTTATTATTCCAGCAAAAATGGAATAAAAAATAATTTGACTAATGTCTCTTTTGTCCAATCTTAAGAGATTAAAAAATCGTTTTAAAGGTGTTTCATTCATTTTTATTTTCTTAAAGTGTTTTCTATTACGTTGAGATAAAAATCGGTTGGACTAATTGTTTCATTACAATTGGTAATGGTTTTTAAATGTTCTTGTAAAAAATGTTGGTGCAAAGCACCTTCAACAATTGTAGAAACTAAACTTTTAGCAAAAGGATAGTCTGGATTTACATTGCCAATCATTTCAACAATTCTATTGATTACTCTTTTGTAAATCAGAAAAAAACCTTCTTTATTTTCTGCATCTACTTCTTTAGTGTGTAATGTTTTGGTAAATTCGGCTATAATAATTTTATTTAAAATTGATTCATTGATGTGGGCTGTAGCTTGATCATCTTCTATCTTTTCAGTTACAATAACAATAGCTTTTTTTAATTTTTCAAGCGAATCCGAAACATTATTGGTGGCAAAAACCAGTCGGTATTCCATCCAACTCCAATACCACGACGATAAATAAACCAGTAATTTATGTTTGCTTTCAAAATAGCGATAAATAGAACTTTCATTGGAGCCAATTAAATCACCTAATTTTTTAAAAGTAAATTCTTCAAAACCAATTTCGTTAATTAAAATAATGCTGTGTTCTATTATTTTTTTTCCTAAAGTAGATGATTCAGGATCTTTTAAATAGATTTTGCTGTTGACTTGAATTTTTATATTTGATAAAATAGCGTTCATAAATAATTATATTTATTGCAAATATAATAGTATTACTATTAAAAATTAAATTTTAACTTTTAATTATAAAAAAAGAGACTCAAATTAATGAATCTCTTATAATTAAGTTTTGGAGTTGTTATTTATAGTAATGAATTACAAGTCATTACTGCTGGTTTCTCAATTCCCATTAAGGCTAAAATAGTAGGAGCAATGTCACCCAAAACACCGTTATGAATTGTTTTTAGTTCTTTGTCAGCCAGGATTATTGGCACAGGATTGGTTGTGTGAGCTGTATTTGGTGAGCCATCGGGATTTATCATCGTTTCGCAATTGCCGTGATCGGCAATAACTATTGTTGTATAATTATTTGCTAAAGCAGCAGTTATTACCTTTTCGACACAATTATCTACAGCTTCACAAGCTTTTATTGCCGCTGACATTATTCCTGTATGTCCAACCATATCACCGTTTGCAAAATTGAGACAAACAAAATCTACTTCTCCTTTGTTTAATTCTGGCACAAGTGCATCCGCAAGTTCATATGCACTCATTTCTGGTTGTAAATCATAGGTAGCTACTTTTGGAGAATTTTTCAGGATTCGATTTTCGCCCACAAATGGTTCTTCTCTTCCTCCAGAAAAGAAAAAAGTAACGTGAGGATATTTTTCTGTCTCTGCAATTCTGATTTGTTTTTTGAGATTTTTTTCTAAAACTTCACCTAGTGTTTCTGTAATATTATCCTTGTTGTATACTACTTTAACATTTTGATAGGTTTCGTCATAATTGGTTAAAGTAACATAATACAATTTTAATTTATGCATATTTTGCTCGTGAAAATCTTGTTGCGAAAGTGCTTCGGTAAGTTCTCGTCCTCTATCTGTTCTGAAATTAAAAAAAATCACCACATCGTTTTCTTGAATAGTAGCTAATGGAGTATCATTGTTATCAACCATCAATATAGGTTGTATAAACTCATCAGTAACATTGTTGTGATAACTATCTAAAATACTTAAAACTGCATCTTTTGAATGAGTTCCTTTACCATTTACTAATAGGTCATAGGCTATTTTTATTCTTTCCCATCGTTTGTCACGATCCATCGCATAATAACGACCAACTACAGATGCTAATTTTACAGGAGTGTCGTGTATATAGTTTGTAATATCTTCTAGATAATGTGATCCAGATTTTGGGTCTACATCGCGACCGTCAGTAAAAGCATGTATAAATACTTTTTGTAAGCCATATTCTTGAGAAGCATCAATCAAACCTCTAAGATGAGAAGTGTGAGAATGTACACCACCATCTGATAATAAACCTAGAAAATGAATATTTACATTTTTCTCTTTAGCATGAAGAAATGCTTCTTTAAGAACAGTTTCATTTCGTAGAGTATTATTTTTTACGGCTAGATTTATTTTTGCTAAATCTTGATATACAATACGTCCTGCTCCAAGATTCATATGTCCTACTTCGCTATTGCCCATTTGCCCTTCTGGTAAACCAACATTTAGACCATCGGTTCGTAATTGAGCACTAGGATATTTTATATATAAAGAATTAATAAAAGGAATATTGGCATTGTCTATTGCTGATACTTTTGGGTCTGGAGATTTGCCCCAACCATCAAGAATCATTAGGATTACTTTTTTGTTCATTGTAAATTTTTTAAAAGCAAAGTTCGGAAAGAAATTGCAATATTTTACATTTTATACCATTTAAAGTTAGGATTTATTGTAAAGAAAATGAAGATTTTTTTCTTTATTCAAAAAAGAAAAATCAAGAATAGCATCGTTACGATTTATTTTTTTTTTGAAGAAGAGAGAAAAAAAGAACTTTTTATTGCGGTAAATTCTAACTTTAAATGGTATTACATACTTTTTAGTAAATTATTGAGCCAAAAGTTCGTTTAATTTGGTTTTTAATTCCTCACCTCTCAAATCTTTTCCAACAATTTTCCCGTTAGAATCTAACAGAAATGTAGTAGGAATTTGTTCTATTCCATATTGTTTTGCAATTGGATCTGACCATTCTTTTAGATT
>JAYTVI010000018.1:0-8506 GCA_043744095.1 Flavobacterium sp. | reverse complement strand
TAACTGTTATCCTCTAGAAGTATTTTTATTAAAGAATCTATTTTATCAGGATAAATAACTGCACCTTGTGTTTGAGTCGCTAATTGAGATAATTTATTAACATCAGGATTAACAAATTGTTTTTCGATATCAAAATCTAATATTTCAAAATACCCATTATACATCGTATTCGAATTTAATTCTTTTACTACAAATTGATATTGTCCAGCTGGAATCCCGTCTAGATTGACTTTGTACGCATTACTTGTTTTTAATAAATCGTATTTTTTTGTTAATTTTGATGCTTTATTAGTTACAGAAATTGTCAATCTTGCTTTTTCATCAAACTCATAATTTTTATTAAAATATTGTGCTGTAATTTCTAAAGCATCTCCAGAGTTATAAAAATTTTCGTGAGTAACAACTAATGATTTTTTAGTATTATTTGAAGCCAAATATTGAATAGTTTTATCAATAAAAACATCAAATTTCTCATAAGATTTAGTTTCTACATGACTTTGCAAGCGCCATTTCCAGATATTTTCCCCTAATAAATAAGAGCATCTTTTACCAACATTTTCTGCAAATGCAAGTAAAGGTGCATTGGTTTCGATATTTCTGATTTTTGATGTCAACAACACCGAAACATTAACATTTGTTGTAATTGTTCCAAAAGCATTTTGTAATGGTGGAAACAAATCAAAACCAATATTATCTATAGCAAATAGATTAAATTGCGAATTGAAGTTCGCCAAATAATCTTCCTTTTGATTACTCATTCTAAAAACCAAATTGCTTTGTTGTTGGTTCAAAAAATTATAATCAGTATTTGTTCCAGTAATAATAAAAGTATTAATACCCGCAATTTTATTCGCATCAAAAACCGATTTAAATTCTGCTGTAGGCTGATAAAGTAGCAAAACTTGAAAATCTTGTAATGATTTGATTTCGTTTGGCTTAACAATTGTTACTTTACGTTGTGCATTGGTTTCAATTGCTCTTTTTAGCGCACCTAAATCAGGATGATTAATGGCAGAAATAAGTGCAACATTCGTTCGTTGATCAATTACTTCTACAGCAAAATTTTTAATATTGTTATAGCTATTTTTTTCTTGAATTGTTGAAGTTATTGAAGCTTTAAAAAGTTGCATACCTACTTTGTCTGCAGGAAGCAAAGCGGTAATTATGGCTGATTTTTTTGATGGTGAAAACGAAACAGTTTGGGTATTCAAAACCGAATTACTTTGACTTATTTTAAAAGTTGCATTGACACTTTTTGTACCAGAATAATTTAGAAAAACTTCTACAGGAAACTTATTTTTTTGAAAAGCGTATTTATTTACATTCAATTGAGCAACTTTCAAGTCAAAAAAAGTAGTTGTATCACCAACAACAATCGGATAAATTTTATTAGTTGGATCAAAACTATACAAATAATCATTGCCAGAAGTTTGGTTACCATCTGTAAGCAATAAAGTAGGAAAAGTAGTGTTTTTATAAATACTTTTTAAACTTTTAGCTACTTCATCAATATTGGTTTGTGTTCCTTTGAAGTTAAACTGATTAGAAGTTTCAAAATCCGAATCAAAACGATAGGATTGCACTTCATATTTTTCTTTCAAAGCTGAATTTGAGGCTAATTTTTGATATAATTCAAGAACTTTTTGATTTGCTTTTATATCAATTATCGAACTCGAATTATCAACTACAATTGGCAAAGGTGTTTTGATTGTCTCAAAAGTTTTGCGAGAAAGAATCGGATCAATAAAAAGCAATAGAATTCCAAAAACAGAGATAAAACGCAAAAAAGCCAACAATATATTGGCTTTTGAATGATTTTTATTTTTATAAAAATATTGAAAATACGATAAACCACTTGCTACCAATATTGATAGAACTACTAATAAAATTGTGTTTGTGGTCATTGTACGATATTAATTCTTAATAAATTGTAAAGCAGTTGCTGTATCGTCTAATTTTAAATAATAAATTCCAATACGTAATGAACTAATATTGATATTTTGATTTGAAATTACTTTTCCTTTATTAATAACTCTTCCAGATATGTCATAAATGGTATAAACACTTTCTAAGTTTTTAGAAGAAGTTATTGTAATGGATTCTTTTGCAGGATTTGGAACTATTTTATAGTCATTGTATACAAAATTTTCATTTGAAAGCGTAATACCAGTATGATATCGTGCAACTGCAATATCATCATACAGGTCGTCATAATAACCTGAAACTACTAATTTTCCGTCAGCTTGCAAAGCCAAACCAGTTCCAAAACTCCAATAAGTTCCAAAAGATGTTAAAAGTATCCCATCGTTACTAAAAGTAGTATCTAAAATTCCAGAAGTTGTATACCTCAATATCGAAAAATAATAAGTTCCACCAGTATTTACTCTTCCACAAGAAATGGCTTTTCCATCTGGTTGTAGTAATAATGCAATGTTTTGATCTTCACTGTTTGAGTCGACATCTTTTATAGTGTATCCATTTGTACCATATGTTGTATCAAGAGTTCCGTTTGCTTCAAACCTAGCAATTAATGAATTATAACCACCATTAGCACTACTAAAAGAATATCCTGAAACAACTATTTTTCCGTCACTTTGCATTTTCGCATCGTTAATATTAGTTGATAAACCACCAATTGCAATATTAATTTTTCCTACAGTTCCAAAAGAAGTATCTAAAGTACCATCAGAAAAATATCTTGCAAAACAAGCTTCTCCTGAACCTGTTCCAGCTACAATAATATTTCCAGAAGGCTGTACTATAATTGCATTTGCAGAATCTTCGCTTTTAATATTGAGAGTTACTTTACCATCATTACTAAAATCAAAATCTAAGGTGCCATCAGCACTGAATCGAGCAATTGCAAAATCAGAATAATTACCAGTAACATCTACAGTATTTTTTCCACAAACCAAAAGTTTTCCATCACTTTGTAGCGTCATATTTCTGAAAAAATTATAATTTCCAGAAAAATTAACTATAGCTTTTCCATTTGAACCATAGGAAGTATCATAACTACCATCGCTATTCAAACGAACAACGATAAAATTAACTCCTGAATATATTGAATTTGAACCAGAAGTTCCTCCTACATATATCTTACCATCGTTAGCAATAATTACTTTTTCGGCAAGGTCATAATTAAGAATGTTCAAGCTCAATTTTCCACCAGAACCAAATGTATTATCTAAAGTACCATCTTGATTCAAACGAATTACACTATAATCAGCATTAGCGTTTGCATTAATTACATAACCCACTATAATTATTTTTCCGTCACTTTGCACCGCAACATCATTGGCTTGAATAGTGTTGTTTATGGTATTACTTATAAGTACTTTTCCGTTGGTTCCAAAAGTGGTATCAAGTGTACCAGCAGCTTGACCTAAAACAGTTTTAGAAACTAAAACTACTACTAAAAGGATAATTTTTTTTATCATATCTATAAATTTTTATGTGAGCATTCCACCACAAACATTCATTACTTGTCCTGAAACATATACACTCATATCTGAAGCAAAAAACAAACACGCATTGGCAACATCTTCTGTAGTTCCGCCACGTTTTAAAGGAATAGAATCTCTCCAACCTTGCACAACATCTTCGTTTAGTTTTGCAGTCATTTCGGTTTCAATAAATCCAGGAGCAATTGCATTGCAACGGATATTTCTTGAACCCAATTCTAAAGCAACCGATTTAGTAAACCCAATAACTCCGGCTTTTGATGCAGCATAATTAGTTTGTCCTGCATTACCCTTCACTCCTACTACACTACTCATATTAATGATAGAACCAGAACGTTTTTTAAGAAAAGTTTTCTGAATGGCTTTTGTCATATTAAAAACCGATTTCAAGTTCACATCGATAACATTATCAAAATCTTCTTCTGACATTCGCATAAGCAAATTGTCTTTTGTTATACCTGCATTATTGATTAAAATATCTACTGTTCCAAATTCATCCAAAACAGCATCTACAAAGGTTTGAGCATCATTAAAATCGGCAGCATTACTTTGATATCCTTTTGCTTTTATACCCAATGCATTCAAATCGTTTTCTAATGCTTGAGCAGATTCTACAGACGAACTGTAGGTAAAAGCAACATTAGCTCCGTGTTTTGCAAAAACTTCTGCAATTCCTTTGCCAATTCCGCGACTTGCTCCCGTTATTATTGCTACTTTTCCTTCTAGTAATTTCATATCTAAAAATGTTTGTATTATGTTTGATTTTTAAAGTCCAAATATAACACTATTTTAATATTCAAAAAAAATGATTTTCACTGCAAGAAAAAAGACTAAACTTCGTCTAAATTTATATTAATGAACAATAAGCAAACTAATTTTGAATCTCTTTATAGTCAATATAATGTATTGGTCTATAATGTGGTGCTTAATTATTTGCAGAATTGTGAAGATGCCGAAGAAATTACCCAAGATGTATTTGTTCAAATCTTCAACTCAATTTATCAATTTGAAGAAAAAGCTACTATAAAAACTTGGATATATCGCATTACAATAAACAAATGTTTGGATTTTATCAAACATAAAAACAGTAAAAAAAGGTTTTTTGTTTTTGGAAAAAAATCATCTAATGAATATCAAGGAATATCAGTTATAGATTTTGAACATCCTGGAATATTATTAGAAAATAAAGAAAATGCTGCAATACTTTATAGTGCTATCAATCAATTGAATGACAATCAAAAAACAGCTTTTATTCTTTCTAAGATTGATGGGCAAAGCAATCCCGAAATTGCAGCGATTATGGAATTGAGTATTTCATCAGTTGAATCATTAGTTTTTAGAGCAAAAAAAGCATTACAAGAAAAATTAGCAACTAAATTCGAAGAAAACCGCAAGAAACAAAAATAACTTTCGTCTAACAAATAATAGCCTAGAATCGTGAGATTCTGAAACAAGTTCAGAATAAATGGAAAAAGAAGATTTTATAAATAATGTATTACAAAGTGTTGATGGAATGTCTAAGGCAATTCCACAAGACAATTTATTTTCTAAAATTGAACAAAAAATTGCTTCTAAAAATGTGGTTCCAATACAAATCAGTTGGCTGGTTGCTGCATCAATAGTAGTTTTAATTTCATTAAATATTGTATTATTGAATGGTTTATCAAATACAAATAAATCTGAAATGGCTAGTTTGGAACGCGTTATAAATAAAAATAATCAATTATATAAATGATTATGAACAAGACAAAACTTTTAAGCTTTGCAATAATTGCTTTGCTTTTTTTGAATTTTGGGATACTTGGTTTTTTGTTTTTATCCAAAGATAAAGAGGAACCAAAAGGAAGAAAAATGCCAAGAGAAATTGTAATAGAAAAATTGCATTTTGATGCTAATCAAATAATTGAATATGACAAAACAATCAAAATTCATCGAAAAACCATTACATCAATTGATGATTCCATTAAAGTTGCTAAAAATGAGTTGTATCAATTATTGAATTCTGAATCTGTGGATTCGGTTAAAAAAGACAGTCTGTATTCAAAATTAGCCTACTATCAAAAGCAAGTTGAAATCACTCATTTTAATCATTTTTTAGAAATAAAAGCCATATGCAAAAAAGAACAATTAGCTGATTATAAAACATTAACAGAAGAATTAAGCAAAATTTTTACTTACGGAAGAAAACCAAAAAATGAGTAGAAGCTTCACTTTTTTTCTGATTATCACTTTTCTTTTATTTTCAAAAGGGATTGCTCAAACTGTAAACGATTCAGTTGCAATTGCAATTGATTTGCGTTGGAAAAAAGATAAATTAGAATTAAATAAAAGCTATACTTCCGCCAACGATACATTGCAATTGAGTTTGGTAAAATTCTATATTTCAAATGTAGCAATTGAGTATAAAAACGGTTTGTTTTACAAACAAAAAAATAGTTTTCACTTGATAGATATTGAAAATGAGAAGTCGTTGCAATTTTCAATTCCGAAAAACAAAAATCCAATTTCTAATGTAATTTTCAATATTGGAATTGATAGTACAATGAGTGTATCTGGTGCTTTGGCAGGAGATTTAGATCCAACAAAAGGAATGTATTGGGCTTGGCAAAGTGGTTATATCAATATGAAAATTGAAGGCACAAGTAGCAGTTGTAAAACAAGAAAAAATGATTTTCAATTTCATATTGGTGGTTATTTGAATCCAAATTATGCTTTGAGAAATGTCAATATCAATTGCAATAACAATATCAATATCAATGTCAATAACAATTTCAATTTAAATAACAAAATTTCACTTAAGGTTGATTTGTCTAAATTATTTGAAACCATAAACTTAGCCGAAAAAAATTCAGTAATGATTCCTGGAAAAGAAGCTATGAAAATTGCAGATGAATCGGTTAAAATGTTTTATATAGAATGAGAAAATTACTTTTGATATTGGTTTTTGGATTTTTTCTATTTGTAATTTTAGCTTTCACAAAAAGCTTTTTCACCCCTATTTATTTTGATATTCCAAAAGGTTTTCCAAAACCTCACTATGATTTTTCAAAAATCCCATTATCAAAAGAAGGTTTTGAATTGGGGAGAAAATTATTTTACGACCCAATTTTATCAAGAGACAATACCATTTCTTGTGCGAGTTGTCATTTGCAACAAACCGGTTTTGCTCACGTAGATCACGAATTAAGTCACGGAATTGAAGGAAAAATTGGAACTCGAAATGCGTTAACACTTCAAAACTTGGCTTGGTCAAAACATTTTATGTACGATGGCGGCGTAAATAATCTTGAAGTGCAACCTTTGAATCCGATAACAAGTGAAATTGAAATGAATGAAAAGATGGAAAATGTAGTACGTAAATTACAATCATCTGAAAAATATGTTCAATTATTTGAAAATGCATTTAAAACAAAAAAAGTAACTGGACAATTGACATTGAAGGCATTAGCACAATTTGTAGTTTCGCTTACAACATCTAATTCTAAGTATGATAAAGTATTTCGAAAAGAAGAAAAATTCACAGAAATGGAACAAAAAGGATATGATTTATTCAAACAAAATTGTGCTTCGTGTCATACAGAACCTTTATTTACTAGTAATAAATTTGAAAATAACGGATTACCAATTGATAAAGACTTAAAAGATTTTGGTAGAATGAAAATTACTCAAAATCCAAAAGATTCTTTACGATTTAAAGTACCAACATTGCGTAATATTGAATTCTCGTTTCCTTATATGCATGATGGTCGCTTTAAAACATTGACGGAAGTTATCAAACATTATAATTCGAGAATTGTACAAAGTGCAACATTATCAAAACAATTTCAAACACCAATGCAATTGACTGATAATGATAGAGTTGATTTGGTAGCTTTTTTAAAAACTTTAACGGATAAAGATTTTTTATTTAATCCAAGATTTGGTTTTCCTAAAAATAATTAAAAACTACCGCAAGAAATAAATAATTGTGTCGTCTAATTTAAAAAACTATATTTCTAAACCAATGAAAAACTATTTTACATTCTTATTTTTAATTACTTTTTTAACAAATGCTCAAACCAATCCAGCAATTACAAAATGGTTACAAAATACTACTGGTATTACGGGTCGTCATTATGTAGCTGGAAATGCTACACCAATAAATGATGCCGTTTTGGCAAATGTACAAACGGTGCAATACGATGCCAATTGGGTGTATGTTTCAGCAACAGGAATTCCAGCATATATTACTGGACCTTTCCAAGATGGAAATCCTTCATTGGCTACTGCCCAAAATAAGAAATTTAAAATCCCGCTAATTCCTACTCAAAATACTGGTACAGCCACAGCAACAACTGGAGGTAATATCGGAGTTTTCAAAAATGGTGTTGCATTATTTGATTATCGAGATGGGGTTGCTTGGAACAATACAACAAGTTCTTTGTGTGGCGGACCAGGAAATCCTCCTTGTGCTGGTGGACCAGGAACAACTCAAGCTTGGAACAGAGATGCTATACCAGCAGAACGTGCAGGCTTTGATTGTGCCAAAGCGCATCCAGCAATGGGAAATTACCACCATCACCAAAATCCAAGTGCGTTTAATTTAGATTTGGTAGTTTCATCAAATGTTTGCGATACCTATCCTTCAGATGGTTTGTATGTTATAGACACAACAGAACATTCCCCTTTATTAGGTTTTACTTATGATGGTTTTCCTATTTACGGTGCCTATGGGTATGCCAACACGGACGGTTCTGGTAGTATAGTGAGAATGAAATCGAGTTACCAATTAAAATCATATCCAAACGGATTAAGAACAAATGGACCAACAATCAATCAAGTTGTAGGAACTCAAACTTTTTTTAATGGCTATTTTAGAGAAGATTACGAATATGTAGCACATTCAAATGATGCAAGTTATCTTGATAGTCACAACGGGCGTTTTTGTGTAACTCCAGACTATCCAAATGGTATTTATTGCTATTTTGCAACAGTTGACGAAAATCACAAATCGACCTATCCTTATGTTGTAGGACCAACTTTTTATGGCAATGTAACAGCAA
>JAYTVI010000017.1:0-8559 GCA_043744095.1 Flavobacterium sp. | reverse complement strand
GCTGGTTTTACAACGTTATTAAGTGTTCCGTCATCATTAGTTAATTGTATTTCTCCTAAACTAAAATAACGAATACTTCCTGCAAAAGCACTTTTCTCACTATATCGATTAAAATAATTTACTTGACCAAGTGATATATCATTTACTAATTCTACTAAATAAGGTGTATAACTAAATGCTACTCCTTGTTTGTCTAATGAAAAAGCATATTTTGCAGGATTCCATTGTTGTGAATAGATATCTGGCGCACTTGCAACACCATTATCTGCCATACCAGCAGCACGAGCATCTGCAGCAACTAATAGAAAAGGAACTCCTGTTGTAATAACTCTGTCTTGAGCAATTGAATATTGAATTAACGAAAAATAAATAAATAAAGCAGCAATTTTTTTCATTCTATAATTTTAAAAAAGTTAACAAATATAGTATTTTATTAAAGGATTACAAGTTTCTCATATTTTTCTGTTTTAGAATTTGTCAAAATAGACTTTACGGTTAGTTTATAGACATAAACACCTTTTCCTATTTTGTCTCCAAAATCATCCCTACCATCCCAAGTAATTTCACGAGAAAGAAAACCATCGGTAGTAATTGTTTGATTTTTTGTAAAAACAATTTTACCAGTTATCGTCATAACTTGAACTTGAACTTCTAATGGTTCAAAGGGTTTATTGTGTGTAAACCAAAACTGAGTATAATTTACAAAAGGATTTGGATAATTCAAAACATTTGTGAGTGTTACAGAATCATCGCCAACAACAATAAATTGAATATCAGCAGTAATTTTATTATTATAAACATCAAATGCAATAAATGTTATGTTGTGCAATCCGATAGCCAAATTTCTGAAAGGAAATTTTAGTTTCCCTTTTTTGTAATTGTCTAATTCGGTTTCATAATAATCGTTTAGTTTATATGGTTTGGTTTCATCTCCATCCAAAATAGCTACAATATCGTGACCAATTCCGCTTGCGGTATTAATCCCGTTTTCGTCTTCAAGATAGGCAAGAAATATTGGAGATTCATTTGTAATACCACCAGAAATAAAACTTTGGTCATTCATATAGAGTTTTACAGTTGGAGCAATATTATCTAGTGGAGCATTGAGATTTACACCTCCAACTTTTATTATAGTATTAATTCCGGATTTATCAAAAAGGGTTTGGTTTCTTTTACTATAAAAACTGATTCTACCATAATCAATATTTGTTGTAATGTCTCTAGGAACCACAAATCCAAATTCAAATTTACCATTTACAATAGCTGCATTTCCTCTAAAAATTGTTTCGCCATTGGTAGCAAATGGCATAACTGGTCCGGTGTTGATAATGTTGTAATTTATAGCTTGTGTTACTGCATCTACATTATCGTTTCTTAATGTTAATCTTTGAATTTTTTTATCAAAAATCTGAACAGCTAATTCTCCTGTATATGCTGTTAGTGGATTGTTATTCTCATCGGTTATTTCTCCTGAAAGTTTTACATAACTTAGTGATTTAAAATCGTCTATAGTGCCAGTAATTGGCATGTCATTTACTTTTGTTAAATTTATTTGAGGTTTCGGAATTGCCAGCATTAAAGCAGGATCACCAATATAAAAAACCACATTAGTAGAGACACTATTGTTTTTTGTAATTCGTAAAGCTTCTGCAATTGATGTATATTGACTTGATCCATAAGAAAATAAATATTTTGATAATGAATCATTGAACATTTGACCAGTACCTTGACTTATTTCTCTTACTGTTGTAATCATAGAAATAGCACCACCTTTAGGATTCCAATAGGTATATTCTCCTGCTGTTGGCCTGAACGGATTGTCAAATCTTGAAAAATCACAAGTTATAGTAATAAAAAGAGGGTATTTATAACGATTAACTAAATTTTGACCATCAATTTTTTCCCAAATACGTTCTTGAGACAGTCCATCTTCTCCACCATGTCCTAAATAATTTACCACTAAGGTACCTTTTTCAAAAGCATTAAAAAAATCTTCACGAGCTTTTGGATATCTAGCACCACCAGAAGATGTAATTTGAGAATAGGAATCTAATAATATTTTTGTAACATTAATAAATGGTTTTTCTGTAACAATTTTATCAGCCAATCGATTTTGATAAAATTGTAATTGATTGTCTGCAGTACGATTTGGTGCAGCATCAGGATCATCAGCTACGCAAACATAGTTGTTTCTCCAACTACCATACGATTTTATATCGTTATAATCGATAACTTTTTGTACCAGATCATCTGCCTGAGCGGTATTGTCGTGTATCATTCTTCCTACAGCAATATCTAAATCACCAGGTAGATTTTCTCCGCCTTCTTGGTCATCCATCATACCAAAAAAGTCATCAGATGTAAAGGAAGATTCTCCAACTGTAAAACTATTTAATGCATGATAAATAGGTACAATATTGGTATTTATTGACACCCGATTTTTAAAATCATAGGAAGCATCACCAAAAAGATTTACATATTTTACTTTTTTATCTGGAGAAGATGCATTAAAATAGACATATTTTATAAAATTTCTTATAGCTGCAACATCTTGTTTGCCAGAACAAAATTCTTGATAAATACTTTCTAGAGTAACTACTTTTACATTTAGTTGAGAGTAAGTTCTATGAAAATTGGCAAGTTTTTCGGCTTGTGCAGTTAAAAAAGCAGGGGTTATTATAAGGTAATCAATGTCTTGAAACTGACCTTGAGTAGTATTAAAAATCGTTCCTTTTAGATTTTGATTGGTTACTTTAGGCTGAGATTCTTTATAAGGAACCAGTAAATCATTCGGGTCAATTGCAATGTATTTTCGCAATTCGCCTAAATTGGCTTTAAAAGAAAATGCATTTTGGCTATTGTTTTCGACTTTTGAAACATTATAGATGTCACTAATATCCCAAATTTGAGAAATTGAAGAAACGTTTGTAAGTTGATATTCTGCTATACCTATAGAACTGTTGGCTAAATCATATTGAAAACGAAATTGTTTACCATAACCAGTTAATTTTCTTTTTGATTTCAGAAAAATATAATCCAAAAACCCTTTTGAGTCAGGAACACCATTGTTATTATAAGTCAGTGATATTGTAACATTTTCTGATGCAGGAAAAGTTGTATTGAATGATTTTCCAACTCCTTTTGTATCATTATCTGAATATAAACTAATATTTCCAACACTTGTGCTGTTTGCCATTACCTCAAATGAAGTTGTTGTAGATGCAACAGCACCAGCATAAACCTGTAAACTTATTGGTGAAGTAGTATCAATGTTAGGAACTGTAAAATCAAAACTTTGCTCATTTTGAATGTTAAATTCTTCTCCAAACCATCTTCTTCCTAGTTTTACAAGATTGTTTTTGTCTATCTCGTGATATTGATAGTCATCAAAAGTAGTTATTGTTTGAGTTGCATTTCCTGATGGTTGAGCCAAATCTTGTATTCGTTTTCCATCACTTCCTTGGTAAGTTACATAATAATAGGACTTGTCAGCAAATAAATTGTTGGTTGTTTCACTCTCATTATTCCAGTTATCTACACCTTCTGCATAAAACAAAATATAGTCAGAATCATTAAAAACACCATCATTTTCACCAGCTATTTGTATTGCATTTTCTGTTAAATCTGCAGGATAAGCTTGGCTGTTTTTTAAAGGAATCATTCTTCCTCCATTTCCATATATTTTTATTTTTCTTGGATCTAGGTTATCAACAGGAAGTCCAAGGTTTTTTATAAATTTTTTATCCAAAATATAAACTCCTGAATTAATGACATAAAACCGATGCCAATCTCCTGTTGCTAAAACAGAATTTGAAATCACATTATAATCACTAGTTAAATTTGATAACCTTGCATTACTATTATTAATTGAGTAACTAAAAGATTTTATTTTTTTGAAAATATTACCCTCTTTTATTATGGGTGAAATTGAAATTCTAACGAAATACTTATCCCTAGCGATACTATTAATGGCTTTTTCTTCAATTGTTTTTGGGATTGCCAATGGAGACAAATCGCCTAAATCACTTAATGTAATATTTTCATAAACAATGTTTGAAATTTGCAATGAATTTTCGTCGACTTTATTGGTTACAGAAAGCTTTAACACATATTGAAGTTGTTTTTTGTAATCGTCTAAAATATAATTTTCTTGATTAAATGTAGGTGCAATTACTTGATGACTACCAAAAGAAATTTTTGATTTTTCAGCCCAATCAATAACAATATCACCTTTCACCTGACTGTTACAGATAAAAGATGTAAGACATAATATAAGGAAAATATTTTTTTTCATCTGATTAGATAACGTAATTATCATTTAAATATTACAGCACGTAAAAATATATTATTTCCTCAAAAAAAAATTGTAATATTTTAATAAATTTTACGTTATAATGGAATCTGACAACAAAATAGTTCAGAAATTTGTTATTATTTTATAAAAATCCTTGCGATGTAAAGGTTTATTATTATATTCGCACCAAATTTATTACCTACTAAAAGTATGAAAGTAAACAAAATTATGACTGTCAAACTAGTATTAGCACTAATACTAGTGTTAGGTTTAACTACAAGTTGTAGTAAAAAATCTAGTTCAAAAAATGCTTCAACCGCCACAGGTTGGAAAATTAACGACAAAAAAGGTGGTTTTCAGTATGCTTCAAATTTCAAAAAACAAGCAACTGGTCCAGGTTTAGTAATGGTTGAAGGAGGAACATTTACTATGGGTAAAGTTCAAGATGATGTTATGCATGATTGGAACAACACTCCAAACCAACAACATGTTCAATCCTTTTACATGGATGAAACAGAAGTTACTAATCTAATGTATATGGAATATTTAGATTGGTTAAAAAGAGTTTTTCCACCAGAACAAGAAAATTATAAAAATATATACGAAGGTGCTTCGCCAGATACTCTTGTATGGAGAAACCGTTTAGGATATAACGAAACAATGACCAACAATTACTTGCGTCATCCAGCTTATGCAAATTATCCTGTTGTAGGTGTAAACTGGATTCAAGCAGTTGAATTTAGCAAGTGGAGAACTGATCGTGTAAACGAAAGTACACTAGAAACTGCTGGTTACTTGAAAAAAGATGCAAAAGTTGTCGATGCAAAAGCAGAAGCTACTTTTAGTACTGAAACCTATTTGAATCAGCCAACAAAAGCTTTTGGTGGAGATGAGAAAATTATTTTAAAAGGCCCAAGAAATTCAAAATCTAAACCAGTTAAAACAAAAGGAACAAAAGACACACCAGGAACTGAGAGTGCTGCTAAAAATGTATACGCTCAAAGATCATCTGGATTAATTCTACCTGAATATAGGTTGCCAACAGAAGCAGAATGGGAATATGCAGCTGCAGCTGATGTAGGACAAAGAGAATACAATCTATACAGAGGACAAAAGAAATATCCTTGGTCTGGAACATATACAAGATCTGGGCAAAGACAAGTAAAAGGTGATCAATTGGCGAACTTCAAACAAGGAAAAGGAGATTACGGTGGTATTGCTGGTTGGTCAGATGATGGTGCAGATATTACTAATGTTGTAAAATCATATCCTCCAAACGATTTTGGTCTTTATGATATGGCAGGAAATGTTGCTGAATGGGTAGCTGATGTTTATCGTCCTATTGTTGATGATGAAGCAAGTGATTTTAACTATTTTAGAGGAAACGTTTATACCAAAAATAAAATTGGTGAAGATGGAAAAGCGGAATTAGTAACTGCAGAAACTCAAGTTTTTGATACATTATCTAATGGTAGAGTAATGGCAAGAAATTTTCCAGGGCAATTAGCGCAAGTACCAGTTGATGACAAAGAAACTTATTTAAGACAAAACTTTGATAAGAGTGATGAGAAAAATTATAGAGATGGTGATAAGCAATCTACTCGTTATTTCGATTTTGGTTCTTCAGAAGAAGAAGATGCTAAATCTAAAGATAAACACAAAATGTACGATTCTCCAGAACACAATGTTACTACAGATAGTTTAGGTAATATGGTTAGAAAATATGACAAATCTAACAAAAGAACAACTTTGATAAATGATAATGTTAGAGTATATAAAGGTGGTTCTTGGAGAGATAGAGCATATTGGTTAGATCCAGCACAAAGAAGATATTTCCCGCAAGATATGGCTACAGACTATATCGGTTTTAGATGTGCAATGTCTAGAGTTGGACCAAAAGCAGACAAAAGAAAAAGACCAAGAAATTAATTTATTTCAAAATATTTATAAAAGCCCTTTAATTAGGGCTTTTATTTTTTTAAATTACTAGTAATGGAAATACAACAAATTCACGAAATATTTTTAAAATGTAATTCTGTATCTATAGATACAAGAAAAATACTTCCATATTCTTTATTTATAGCTATAAAAGGAGAAAAATATGATGCCAATGCATTTGTAAATGAGGCTCTAGAAAAAGGTGCTTCTTATGTTATTATTGATAATAATGACTATTATATAGATTATAGAACAATTTATGTAAATGATAGTTTATCAACTTTGCAAAAATTGGCAAAATACCATCGTGAATATTTAAAAATTCCAATTGTAGCATTAACAGGAAGTAACGGGAAAACTACAACCAAAGAATTGGTAAATGTTGTTATTTCAAAAAAGTATAAGACCAAAGCAACCTTTGGAAATTTAAATAATCATATTGGTGTTCCCTTAACACTATTATCATTTACTACAGACACAGAAATTGGAATTGTAGAAATGGGTGCCAATCATCAAAAAGAAATTGAGTTTCTATGTAATATTGCACAGCCAGACTATGGATACATAACAAATTTTGGCAAAGCTCATTTAGAAGGATTTGGCGGTATAGAAGGTGTTATTAAAGGGAAAAGTGAGATGTATACTTATCTAAAAGAGAATAGTAAATCAGTTTTTGTAAACATAGATGACCCAATACAAGTTGAAAAATCAAAAAATATGAATATAATTTCTTTTGGATTAAATAAGCCAAATGCTTTTATGAATATTTTGAAAGTAAGCGCAAACCCTTTTGTTGAAATTGATTTTTCTGAAACTCATCTAAAATCAAATTTAATAGGGCTATACAATGCTAATAATATCAATTTTGCTATAACTACAGGAAAGTATTTTAAAATTGATGACAAACAGATAAGAGAAGCAATTGAAGGATATTCACCTGATAATAATAGGTCGCAAATTATTTACAAAAACACTAACGAAATTATTCTAGACGCCTACAATGCAAATCCAAGCAGTATGATTGTAGCTATAGATAATTTTGTACAATTGAATAAAGATAATAAGATGCTTTTTCTAGGAGATATGTTTGAACTTGGTAATGAAAGTTTATTTGAACACAAAGAAATCGTTGAGAAGTTGGCAAATCAAGACACAATTGATTGTTATTTTATTGGTAAAGATTTTTACAGCAATAAAATTGAAAGATTAAATTTTCATTTTTTTGAAAATTTTGAAAGTTTTACTAAAGAAACTAGTAATTTAAAATTCATAAATAAAACAATACTCATAAAAGGTTCTAGAGGAATGGCTTTAGAGCGAGTTTTAGAATTTATTTAATAAAACAAAACCCTAAACAATTGTTGTTTAGGGTTTTATTTTTGTAGCGAGGACGGGAGTTGAACCCGTGACCTCAGGGTTATGAATCCTGCGCTCTAACCGACTGAGCTACCTCGCCATTGTCGTTATATTGTATTCCCTTAAAGCGGTGCTAATATAAAATTAATATCAATGGTTACAAACTTAAAGTGCTTATTTTTTTTATTTTTAAAAAAGGCTTTTATTTTGATTTTATATTCTATATATTTCCAAAAAATTTGCTTAAATCATGGATAATAAAATACGTTATGAACTGGAGTTTCCATTAAATTCTTCGCCACAATTGCTCTATCAATATATTTCAACACCTTCAGGGTTACAGGAATGGTTTGCTGATAATGTTAATTCAAGAGGAGAATTTTTCACTTTTACTTGGGATCATGTTGATGAAAATGCACGTCTTGCTTCAAAAAAAACAGGAGAGAAAGTAAAGTTTAAATGGGTTGATGACGATAAGAAAGATACCGAATACTATTTTGAATTAAGAATTTTAGAGGATGAAATTACCAAAGATGTTTCTTTGATGGTTGTTGATTTCGCTGAAGAAGATGAATTAGATGAATCAAGATTATTATGGGAAAATCAAATTTCCGATTTAAAACACGTTATCGGTTCTATTTAAAATCAATTTTTTAAAAGTTATATTTGTCCCGTTTTTAAACGGGATTTTTTTATGATTAATTTTAATGGTATAATTCAAGATTCAGATTTGCAGGTAACAGTTTCTAACAGGTCATTCTTGTATGGCGATGGTGTTTTCGAAACTTTAAAAATTGTAAACAATAAAATATTATTTTTTGAAGATCATTATTTTCGATTAATGGCATCCATGAGAATAGTCCGAATGGAAATTCCGATGTCTTTTACAATGGAATATCTTGAGGAACAAATTCTCAAACTTGTTGAGGTATTGGCTATTCAAAATTCAGCGCGAGTAAGGTTTACTATTT
>JAYTVI010000016.1:0-8646 GCA_043744095.1 Flavobacterium sp. | reverse complement strand
TTCCATCATTTCCAATCGCTTTTTTGTAATATCTAATGCCATTGATTTATGTGCAGAAATCAAAGACTCTTTCAACTCTTTTGATTTATCAAATCCAATTCCGTTATCTTCAATAGTGCAAATCAAACTTTCATTTTCTATAGCAAAATTGATTATGATTTTTCCTTTATCTTTTTTAGGAATCAATCCGTGAATGATAGCGTTTTCTACAAATGGTTGCAATAATAATGGAGGCAAAGCAGTTTCATCTTCAATTGCATTGCTTTTTATGATTTCAAAATCAAATTTCTGATTGAAACGCAGCTGCTCTAATTCGAGATAATTTTGTAAACTTTCGATTTCTTTTCCTATTGGAATTAACGCTTCTTTGGAGTATTCTAAAGTTAATCGCATCAATTTTGCAAATTTTGCCAGATATTTTACCGCAATATCAGTTCCGTTTTGAGCAATAAAACTCGAAATCGAACCCAAACAATTAAAAACAAAATGAGGATTCATCTGCAAATGCAATGCTTTTTGCTCATATTCTGCTAATTCTTTTTGCAAGGTTAACGTCTTTTTAAGTTGCAATCTGTTGTAAATTAAAAATCCAATTCCTGCCAATAACAATGCTAATAGAACAGCAAAAAATAGTTCCATTTTGTGTCGCTTGCTTTGTTCTTCATACAAAACAGCTTGTTTTTCTTGTTCCTTTTTTTGAAGTGCTTCTTTTTTGTCAAACTCATAATTCATTTCGGCACGAATACTGTTTTTTATGCTTTCAGAATTCATAACACTATCTTTTGCAACAGCATACAATTTGAAATGTTGTATAAATTCAGTCGTATTGTTTTGTTTTTCATAAATTTCGCTCAATCGTTTTTCACAATTTTGAATTAATTCAATAAGACCCAATTCTTTTCCTAATGCTAATGATTTATAGGTGTAAATGATTGCATCATTTAATTTATTTTGATTAAAATAAACCGTTGAGATGTAAAAATAAGTATCCGAAATCCCGAATTTATCTTCAATTGAAGTAAAAGAAGTTATGGCTTTATTAAAATTTTCTAATGCACTTGTAGGATTATTATTTTGTATAAAATACAATCCAATATTATTCTGTAATTCGCCCAAACCTCTTGGATCTGGATATTGCTTGAACAATAATTGTGCTTTGTTGTAATACTCAATTGCTTTTGGATAATTTTTTTGATTCAAATAAATATTTCCAATATTAGTAGTCGTTATTGCAATAGTGCCATCTTTAATTTTTTCTTGAATTTTTATGCCTTTTGTAAAATATGTAAGCGCTTTAAAATTTTCTTTTTGCGATTTATAAATCACTCCAATATTGTTATACATCTGAGCGCACTTTTGATAATTTTTTAGTTCTTCAAATAGTTTAAGTGATTTTAACTGATATTTTATAGCATTTCCGTAACTACTTTGTTCCGAAAAAACAATTCCGATACTTCCATAAGCACGCGCTAATCCTTTTTTAAGTTCGTTTGTATTTTCTGAATTTGATTCTAGTTCTTTTTCAAAAATTGTTTGTGCTTTAGAAAAGTTATCAAGCGAAACCGAATAATTTCCTAAAATGATATTGGCAACTCCAATGTTGAGATAGCTGTTTCCCTGTGCCAGTTTATAATTGATTTTTTGTGAAAGTAGTAATGAATTATTGGCATATTGTACCATAAGCTTAGGATCGGATGTTTTGTATTCATCAGAAATTGAGTTGTACAATTGCGCTTTATCAATATCGTTTTTGGTTTTGTTTAAAACCGACATTAAGCTGTCTATTTTTTTGTTTTGCGAAAATGCTATCGCCGAAAATAAAAAATTTATATATAGAATGCATTTTAATTTTCTCATAAGAAGTAATTCTAAAAATTATAGTATAAAATTACTACTAACCATTTTAATAATCTATAACTATTTAGAATTCGATGGTCAAAAATTAGAATTCGGAATTTTACTCTATTAAGAAAAATTGTAGAAATATTTATTTCTTTGTTAGAAATGTTTTTTACTTCCCATTTTAAAAATGATTACTTTAATATTGCTTCTGTTTTTTTATTATTTTTGAAATACTAATCTTAAACAAAAAAACATGAAAAACATTATAATAAAAAATGGAATAATTGGAGGCTTAATAGTTTCCGCAGTAATGATTGGTGTTTCTATATATATGAAAGCAAATCCAAACAATGAACCAAATGCAATGGTAGGATTTGCAAGTATGTTTCTTGCTTTTATTTTTGTCATTTTAGGAATAAAACAATTACGTGAAGCAAATAATGGTATTATAACTTTTGGAAAAGCTTTTTTAACCGGATTGTATATATCTCTGATTATTTCGACTATATATGTTATTGTTTGGTTGATTATTTTATACAATTTCTTTCCTAATTTTATAGACCAATATTCTGAAATGGTACTTAAAAACACAAAGCCAGAAAATATAGTTGGTAAAACTGCCGAAATGAATCAATATAAAGAAATGTATAAAAGTCCAATAATGGTAATTCTTTTGACTTATATGGAAATTCTCCCAATTGGTATTGTTGTATCTGTAGTTGGCGCTTTAATCTTAAAGAAAAAAGAAAATTCTGTTGCTTAATATTTTAAATCAGTAAAAGAAAGGAATTAAAAAAACAAACTATTATTTAAAATTTGTGTTTTTATCTCTTTTAAACTTCAAAAAAGAATTCTATTACTACTTAAAAAAATTACAACATAATTTAAGAGATCCTAATTACTTTCAAAAAATGAAAAAAAACCCATAATATGAATTATGAGTTTTTTTTTGAATGAAAATTTTACTATTCTTTAAATTGAACTATCCATAAAAAAAGGAATAATATGTAGCATTTATTTTTCACAATAGTTTGATTTAATTTTCTATACAAATATATAGGAACAATATCGTAAAAAAAGAGTGAGTTAGTATTTGATGGGTTTGAGTTAGTATTTGATGGGTTTGAATTAGTATTTAAAAAAAAACTGTCAGTATTGTCTACTAACAGGTTTTTTTAGATTTATATATTAAAATAAAATCTTATTTGAAAGCCTTCAATCCAGGGAAGTAAGCAGTATCTCCCAATTCTTCTTCAATACGTAGCAATTGGTTGTATTTTGCCATACGATCTGAACGTGATGCCGAACCCGTTTTGATTTGACCGCAGTTTAATGCAACTGCTAAGTCGGCGATTGTATTATCTTCTGTTTCTCCTGAACGGTGCGACATCACCGAAGTGTAACCCGCACGATGAGCCATATTTACAGCAGCAATTGTTTCTGTAAGTGTTCCGATTTGATTTACTTTTACAAGAATAGAATTTGCAATTCCTTCATTGATACCACGTGAAAGACGCTCAACATTGGTTACGAATAAATCATCACCAACCAATTGTGTTTTATTTCCTATTTTATCAGTAAGATATTTCCAACCTTTCCAATCATCTTCATACATACCATCTTCGATAGAAATAATTGGGTAGTTAGAAGCTAATTCTGATAAATAATCTGCTTGTTCTTCTGATGTTCGTATTTTACCTGTTGGTCCTTCAAATTTTGTATAATCGTATTTCCCATCAACATAAAACTCAGAAGCAGCACAATCAAGTGCTACCATAACTTCGTCACCAAATTTATAACCTGCGTTTTCAACTGCTTTTTTAATAGTATCTAAAGCATCCTCAGTTCCTCCTGCTAAGTTTGGTGCAAAACCACCTTCGTCACCAACTGCAGTACTTAAACCTCTATCGTGAAGCACTTTTTTTAGATTATGAAAAATTTCAGTCCCAATTTGCATAGCGTGAGAAAAAGAAGTTGCTTTTACAGGCATAATCATAAATTCCTGAAAAGCAATTGGTGCATCAGAATGTGAACCTCCATTTATAATATTCATCATTGGAACTGGCAACGTATTTGCAGAAACACCACCAATATATCTGTATAATGGCAAACCTAATTCATTTGCAGCTGCTTTTGCAACTGCAAGAGAAACGCCAAGTATTGCATTTGCACCTAAATTAGATTTATTTGGAGTTCCATCTAATTCAATCATTATTTGATCAATTAAATTTTGTTCAAAAATTGAAGTTCCTAATAATTCTACTGCAATTTTAGTATTTACATTTTCAACAGCTTTAAGTACGCCTTTTCCAAGAAATGCTTTTCCACCATCACGCAATTCCATTGCTTCATGTTCACCAGTAGATGCTCCAGAAGGGACTGCAGCACGTCCTAAAACACCATTTTCTGTTACAACATCTACTTCTATTGTTGGATTTCCTCTAGAATCAAAAATTTGTCTTGCGTGAATTTTGATAATAATACTCATACTATTTTTATTTAATTATTAGTTTTTGAATCAATTTTTTTCGAAATTATAAAATAATCTGTTATCTAAAAAGGACTTCTTCAATATTTTAGGAAAACTTATAAACTCAATCGTTTTAGTTGTGGTTTGTTTTGATATTTTCTATAAACTGATCAAATAAATAACTCGAATCATGTGGTCCAGGACTTGCTTCTGGGTGATATTGAACAGAGAAACAATTCTTATTTTTCATTCTCATACCAGCAACTGTATTGTCATTTAAATGTAGATGCGTAATTTCTAATTCAGGATGATTTTCCAATTCTTCTTTATTTACTGCAAAACCATGATTTTGTGAAGTAATTTCGCCTTTACCAGTAATTAAATTTTTTATTGGATGATTAAGTCCTCTGTGTCCATTAAACATTTTGTAGGTTGAAACTCCATTGGCGAGTGCAATAATTTGATGTCCAAGACAAATTCCGAATAATGGTTTATCATTTTTTAAAATATCTTTCGCAACTTGTATGGCACTAAAAAGTGGATCTGGATCTCCTGGTCCATTAGACAAGAAGAAACCATGGGGTTGAAAATCTTGTAAAGTTTCAAAACTTGAGTCATATGGAAACACTTTCAAATAACAATCTCTTTTGGCAAAATTTCGAAGAATGTTTGTTTTTATTCCCAAATCTAAAACGGAGATTTTATATGTTGCATTTTCGTCACCATAGAAATAAGGCTCATTTGTAGATACTTTAGAAGCTAATTCAAGCCCTTTCATATCTGGAATTTTTGCCAGTTTCGATTTGAGTTCTTCGATTGAAGTACCATCAGTGCAAATAACAGCATTCATAGCTCCATTGTCACGAATGTAACTGACTAATGCACGAGTATCTACATCAGAAATACAAATAAGATTTTGTTTTTTAAAATAATCTTCTAAACTTTCTGTTGCATCTGGACGTGAATAATTAAAACTGAAATTTTTACAAACTAAACCTGAAATTTTAATTGAATCCGATTCCACTTCATTTTGATTGACTCCATAATTTCCAATGTGCGGATTGGTAGCAACCATTATTTGCCCAAAATAAGAAGGATCAGTAAAAATTTCCTGATAACCAGTCATACCAGTATTGAAACATACTTCGCCAAAAGATATTCCAGAAATTCCAATAGATTTTCCGTGAAATATGGTTCCATCATTTAATAATAAAATTGCTTTTTGTCTTGTTGTGTAGTTCATTGATTTGTAGTTGTGTTTGCAAATTTATTTTATATATAAATACATTGCAATTATATTTATAAAGATTTATTAGAGATTATAAACATCATAAATTTATTCAAACCAATTATTTAATAAGAAAAAAGAGGATAAACATTTACCAATGTTTATCCTCTTTTTTATAGAGTATTATAGTGTTTTAAAATAATTGAAACATCTTCATCAGTTGTAAAATTCAAACTGTTTTTATTAACATATTCTTTAATTAAATCTTTTTTATCACTCAAATATTTTAAAATGTCTTTTTTTGTTAGTTTAATTTTTTCATATTTATTATCCTTAAAAATATAATAACTATAATTCTGAACATATTTATCTAATTCTATTTTCTCTTGTGTTAATGGATTAAAAATACCATCTAGAACTGAAATACTAAACTCTTTATAAAGTTTAATTTTATTACCATTAAAAACTTCTAGAAATAATCCGTTTAAGTTTTCATCATTAAATACTTTATATTTTTTATTTGACTGAACAATATAATCAAATTGATTTTTATCAAATTGAAAAACAGAATCATTAGATATGAAGGCCTCAATATTCTTATTTTTGATATTATAATTAAGGTTTAATAATTGTTTTATATCTCCGTTTTTAGTAATAATCTTAAAAATACCGTTCCAACTTGGAAATAAATATACAGAACCCGTAATTGTTTTATCTTCAACTTTACCGGGCAACCATACACCACCACCGTTTAAGTTAGTACTTGTTAAAGATTGTAAAGAAGATTGAGTTTCTAAATTTCCTCTTTGTGAAAAAGTAGAAATCATAGAAAAAAATAGAATTATTAAGTAAATTGATTTTTTCATTTTTTTTGCAAATTTAAAAAAAGGGATAAACATTGTAATGTTTATCCCTTTTATATTTTGAATTTATAAATTCATTATTCTTCTGATTCAGCAGTATTAGTTTCTGTTGCTTGAGAAGTACTTTCAGAACCCTCTTCAGTTTTTTTAGCTTTACCACCACGACGGCTTTTAGCTTTTTTAACTTCTTTTTTACCACCATTGTATAATTCGTTAAAATCAACTAATTCGATCATTGCCATATCAGCATTATCTCCTAAACGATTTCCAACTTTAATGATACGTGTATAACCACCTGGACGATCTCCTACTTTTGCAGCAACATCTCTGAACAAATCTGTTACAGCATATTTGCTACGTAAATAAGAAAAACAAATACGACGATTATGAGTAGTATCTTCTTTTGATTTTGTAATAAGCGGTTCAACAAATTGTTTTAACGCTTTTGCTTTAGCAACAGTAGTATTAATACGTTTGTGCTCTATTAGAGAACAAGCCATATTAGCAAGCATAGCTTTTCTATGTCCTGTTTGTCTGCTTAAGTGATTGAATTTTTTTCCGTGTCTCATTGCTATATGAAATTTAATCTCACCAAAAGGTGGATTAGATTATTCTTTATCTAATTTGTATTTTGCTAAATCCATTCCGAAGGTTAAATTTTTAACAGCAACAAGTTCATCTAATTCTGTTAAAGATTTTTTTCCAAAATTACGGAATTTCATTAAGTCATTTTTATTGAAAGATACAAGATCTCCAAGGGTATCTACTTCAGCTGCTTTTAAACAATTTAAAGCTCTTACAGATAAATCCATATCGACTAATTTTGTTTTAAGCAATTGTCTCATATGCAATGACTCTTCATCATAAGATTCAGTTTGAGCAATTTCATCAGCTTCAAGAGTAATTCTTTCGTCAGAAAACAACATAAAGTGATGTATCAACACTTTTGCAGCTTCAGTCAAAGCATCTTTAGGATTTATTGAACCATCAGTTTTAATTTCAAAAACTAATTTTTCATAATCTGTTTTTTGCTCAACACGGAAATTTTCGATTGCATATTTAACATTTTTTATTGGTGTAAAAATAGAATCTGTAAAAATAGTTCCGATTGCTGCATTTTGTTTTTTGTTCTCTTCTGCAGGAACATAACCTCTACCTTTTTCGATCGTTAACTCGAAATTCAATTTGATTTTGCTATCTAAATTACAAATTACCAATTCTGGATTCAGAACTTGGAAACCTGAAATAAATTTTTGAAAATCGCCAGCTGTTAATTGATCTTTACCTGTTACAGAAATTGTAACTGATTCATTATCTATATCTTCGATTTGACGTTTGAAACGTACTTGTTTAAGATTAAGAATGATTTCGGTAACGTCTTCAACAACTCCTGAAATAGTAGAAAACTCATGATCTACACCTTCGATACGAACGGATGTAATTGCATAACCTTCTAATGCTGAAAGCAAAACTCTTCTAAGTGCGTTACCAACTGTTAATCCATAACCTGGTTCTAAAGGTCTAAATTCAAATTTACCTTCAAAATCGGTTGAATCGATCATGATAACTTTATCGGGCTTCTGAAAATTAAATATTGCCATAAATTTCGACTAAGTCAATTATTATTTGTTGTACAACTCTACGATTAATTGTTCTTTAATGTTTTCTGGAATTTGAAGTCTTGCAGGTACAGAAACGAAAGTTCCTTCTTTAAGATCTTGATTCCAAGTAATCCATTCATAAACATGACTTGAATTTGATAAAGAACGTTCGATAGCCTCTAATGATTTAGATTTTTCACGAACAGCCACTTTATCACCAGGCTTAAGGTGGTAAGAAGGAATATTAACCACTTCACCATTTACAGTAACGTGTTTGTGACTTACAAGCTGGCGTGCAGCAGGACGGCTTGGAGCAATACCCAAACGGAAAATTGCATTATCCAAACGGGCTTCCAGTAAACGAATCAGGTTTTCACCTGTAACGCCTTTAATACGGGCTGCTTCATCAAATGTTTTACGGAATTGTTTCTCCAATAAGCCATAAGTGTATTTGGCTTTTTGTTTTTCACGCAACTGTAAAGCGTATTCCCCTAAGGTTTTACGTTTACGCTGTGCGCCATGCTGGCCGGGAGGGTTGCTGTTTTTACCCAACCATTTGCCATTTCCTAAAATGGGCTCACCGAAAATACGGGAGATCTTGGTCTTTGGACCTGTGTAACGTGCCATAATTTTTATTCATTT
>JAYTVI010000015.1:0-8647 GCA_043744095.1 Flavobacterium sp. | reverse complement strand
TCTTGAGCATCTCCATTTCCACAAATTGTTAAACTAGCACTTGTTCCTGCTATAGGTCTTGGAACAATAGTGACTGTAACTGTAGCTGTTGCATTTGGGCATGGTGATGTTCCTGTTACTGTATAAGTATAAACTCCTGCAGTATCTATGGCTGGATTAAAAACTCCAGTTCCGCTTGCTAATGCTGGTGTCCAAACTCCTCCAGTTTGTGGTGATCCACCAAGTGAACCAAATAAATTTTGTGCTGGAGCATTAGAACATAATGTTAAGGTTCCGTTTGAACCTGCAATTGGCAAAGGAATAATATTTATTGTTACTGTTGAAGTTGCTTGTGGACAAATTGATGTTGATACTGTATAGGTAAAAATATATGGACTTCCAGTTTGAGATAATGTTGATACATCTAAAGTACCTTGAAAACCATTTGAAGTAGATAAAGGTCCAGACCAAAAACCTGAGTTTTGTGGTGATCCACCTAATAGATTAAACAAATCAAATGGAGAAGTAGTTGTAATATCTGAAATACAAATATTTTTTGATCCATTAGACCCAGAATTATTAGGAGAATTAAATTGAACTAATACAGGTAATCTAGTTAGACTTTCGCATAAAGCATTTGAAGCCGCAGCATAATATACTTGACCATCGACAAGTGGTGTTGATGGACTAATTTCAATACCTGCAGTTGGACTTAAATACCAAACTAAATCATTTCCAGTAGCATCTGCAACTAAATTTGAAACTGTTGGTGATGGTGTAGAACAAACTCTCTGAATTGGTGCACCTGTAGGTTCTGGTAGAATTGTAATAGTAACTAGAACTCGTTGTCTTGAAGTTTCACAACCCGTATCTGGATTTATTTGACTTGCATAATAAAAAACGTTATTGTCTAAAATAGTTGTTGGTGCTAAAGGTGTGCCTCCAGAGGAAGTAGTATACCATTGAATCATATTGCCTGTAACTTGAATATCTGATATCATAGATTCTTCACAAAATCCTTGTTGAGCAGGAAAAACAATTGGTTTAGAGTATATTGTAACAACAACTCTTTGGCGAACTCCACAAGCACCTGAATTATCATCAGCAAAATAATCTTCCCCGTTTATTAATGCAATAGAATTTGATAATGGTGTACCTCCAGTTGCATTTGCATACCAAACAATTCCATTTCCTCCACTTGTCGCAACAAGACTAGCAACTGTAGGTGTGGGAATTTGAGAATCACAAAAAGACTGAGTATTATCAGCAATAGTTGGACATTGTCCAAAAACATTTGAAATTGTTCCTAAAAAAACAATCCAAATAAAACTAAAAAATATTTTTTTTCTACTAAGAGTATAAATTCTCATATGCATACTAAATTGACTAATTAAGAGATTTCAAACATCTAAAAAAGATTAAAGACCGAATTTTAATGACTTAAAAAGGACAAATTTTAAATTTATTGACAAAATATAAACTGTAGTCTATATTCCAACTACGATATTAATTAATATATTTCTTAGAATTTTTGTGCTTTTTTAATATTATGAACAAATTCATTAACAATTTTTTAATAAGTATTATGTTTATTAAATATTGCTATTCGATTTAAAATCAATATTATATTAAAAAATATTTTTCATTTCAAATTAAAACATAGTGTTATATGTCTTAAAAAGAAAAACAAATATTGAATTTACTTTAAGAAAAATTAAAAAAAATTAAAAAAACTATAGAGAAGTCAATGAAGTATAGTAATAAAATAAATGAAATTATTTTTTATCAATAAAATTTATGATGTTATACATCAAAATTACATTTTTTTGATTGATATAAAGTTGTTTCCTGTTTTCTTGATTTTTTCTTGTAATAATAGAGATTGTAAATGGAACTCCATCATCATCTTTACAAGTAAAAGGATAAATTAAATCTGTGTCGTTTTCTTCTTTTGCTTCATAATTTAAAATATCAAACAATTGAATTTCTTGTGAATAAATAATTATTCTGTTTTTTGTAGTATCTAGATTTACTACTATAGCTACATCTTTTAATTCAGACCATTTACCCCATTTACCAGTTTCATCTTTTTCCATAACACTAAATCCTGTAGTAAGAAATTTGTAGGATTGTGAATATGAATTCTGAAAAACAATAAATAGAAAAGCAATTAAATATATTTTTTTTAAAGACATGATATTAAGTTTATCAATTACAAAAATAGTAAATTAAAAAATTATGTTCATTAAATTATTTTTTGAAGTTTGATATTCATCAATTATTTCATCAATAATTTCACTTACAGGTTTAATATTTCTGATTAGTCCTGCGATTTGTCCAATTTCTAATTCACCTTCAATTAAGTCACCTTCAAACATTCCTCTTTTTGCTCTTGCTCTTCCTAGCAAAGATTTTAATTCGTCTGTAGTAGGACATTTTACATAAAGTTCTTGAATATCTTGATAAAATTTATTTTTGATTAATCGAACTGGTGCTAATTCTTTTAAGGTAACTTGAGTATCTCCTTCTTGTATCTCTATAATTGTTTTTTTGAAATTTTCGTGTGCAGAAGATTCAATTGATGCGGCAAAACGAGAACCTAACTGAACTCCATCAGCACCAAGTATCATTGCAGCTAGCATACCTTTTCCGTTAGCAATACCTCCAGCAGCAATTAATGGAATAGAAATGTTTTGCTTAACCATTGGTATTAAAGTAAAAGTTGTAGTTTCTTCTCTACCATTATGTCCTCCAGCTTCAAATCCTTCTGCAACAATAGCATCAACTCCTGCATCTTGTGCTTTTAAAGCAAATTTCGAACTACTTACAACATGAACAACAATAATTCCTTTTTCTTTTAAAAAGGCAGTCCAGGTTTTTGGATTTCCAGCAGAAGTAAAAACAATTTTAACACCTTCATCAACAATAATTTTCATTATTTCTTCAATATTAGGATACAACATCGGAACATTTACACCAAAGGGTTTATCAGTTGCTTTTTGACATTTTTGAATGTGTTCACGCAATACTTCAGGGTACATAGATCCTGCTCCAATTAATCCTAAACCTCCAGCATTACTTACAGCACTTGCTAATTTATAACCACTATTCCAGATCATTCCGCCTTGAATAATTGGATATTGAATATTGAAAAGTTTGGTAATCGGATTCATTATTGTTTAATAATTTTACCTGTTTGAAATTTGTTTTTTGATTGTATTGAATATAAATATATACCAGAATTTAAATTTGTAATAGAAACTGAATTTATATCATTAGTAATATTTTTTTCTAAAACTTTTTGTCCGATTGTATTATAAAATGTTATTGAAGCATTTTCAAAACCATTTAGAAATGCTATCGAAATTACATTTTGAGCTGGATTTGGATATACTTTAAATTCTATTTTGGATGAAGTATTTGTATTTAAAATTCCTGCTAAAGGCATACTAAAATCAGGAATTCCGTAACCCAATTCATTATTTGGAGTAGCATAAATGCTTGATGATTCTTTAATTATTTGAACCAATTCAGCATTGGTTTTGTTTGGTAATGCTTGCCATAAACAAGCTACCATTCCTGCAATTATTGGCCCAGAATAGGATGTCCCACTTCCAGAATTATTTACATTTCCGGTAGTATTCGAAACATAGGGATTTTGGCCTTGAGCAGTTACATCTGGTTTTATTCTCCCGTCAAATGTTGGTCCTTGAGAACTAAAAGAAGCATAATTTCCTGATGCATCAACAGCACCTATTGTAAATGCATTTAATGCATCTGCTGGTGCAGAGATATAAAACCAAGGGTCATTTCCTGAGTTTCCTGCTGAATTAACACAAACTATACCACGACTGAAAGCCATATTTACTCCTTTTGAAATAAAAGTAGTAGTACCATTCATGTCATTATATGTAAAATTATAAGCCGTATTATCAAATTCAGTATAACCCAAAGAGGTAGTAATAATATCTACTCCAAGTCTGTCGGCTTCTTCTGCAGCTTCAACCCAATTAGACAATTCTAATGGTTCTTCATTTGCACCATCTTCTGTAATAAATAAATAATAATTAGCATCTGGTGCTGTACCTACTAGTTGACCATCTTTATAACCACCCATTAAAGAAAGTACCGAAGTACCATGTGAAATACCAGTATAGAAATTTGAATTTCTGTTGACATAGTCATATCCTCCTAAAATTTGATTATTGGTTCGTAAACGTGCAAAAGTTGAAGCTGTATTTACTCCAGGAAAGCCACCATCCATAACGGCTATAATTTTTCCAGAACCAGTAAAATTATCCTGATGTAATAAATGCCCTTTTAGCATTTCTATTTGATTTAAAGAATTTCCATAATTAAAAACAACATTGCTTTCAAGAATCTTATTCACTTTTTTTATTCGTTTTTGTTGAGGTGATCTTCCACCAACATTCAATGTCCTATCTGCAAAATCAATATGATCAACAAAAGACAAAGCTGTAAGTGCTTGAATATCTGATAGACTTCCTTGTATATGAAGTGTGTTAAACCATTTAGATTTTGCTCTAACAGAAATTCCTGATGCCGCTGATATTTGATCAATATAAGGCTGATAAATTGGTACATCGTGAATATCTAAAGGTATATTTTGCAATACTCTTCTATCCAATGATCGTTGGGTAAGCATTGATAGAGGATTGTTAAAATAACTTTGAGCATTAGGTTTTGCATTAAAATAGACCCAAGCATCTTGTTGAGCATAAAGATTAAACCCAATAAAAATAATTAAAATTGTAAAAATATTTTTCATCTTTTTATTATTTGATGTTGTAAACTTATGAAATTACTCCCGAACCAACTAATTCGTCATCCAAATACCAAGCTACAAATTGACCTTCTGTAATTGCTGATTGTGGCTCAGTAAATGAAACATACATTCCGTTTTCGAATTGAAATAGTATAGCTTCTTGTAATGGTTGTCTGTAACGAATTCTTGCCATTACTTGCATTGATTGCCCTCTTGACAATTTTAAATCTTCACGAATCCAATGTATTTCAGATTTTTCTATATACAAAGCTTTTTTATACAAACCAGGATGATTTGCACCTTGTCCTGTATATATTGTATTGGTTTTTACATTAGTTGCAATTACAAATAATGCATCTGGTGTACCACCAACATTCAATCCTTTGCGTTGCCCAATTGTAAAATAATGTGCTCCTTGATGTTTGCCAACAACTTTTCCCATTTCTGGAATATAATCTATTGCTGTTGCTTCAAATAAAAGTTCTTCTTCTTGTGAATTAAAATTTGGTTTAACTGATTGATAAATTGCTTCTGTAGCATTTATTTCAAAAATAAGTCCTTCTTTTGGTTTTAATTTTTGTTGCAAAAATTCAGGTAATCTTACTTTTCCTATAAAACATAAACCTTGAGAATCTTTTTTTTCAGCTGTTACTAATCCCATTTGGGTTGCAATTTCACGAACTTCTGGTTTTGTTAATTCTCCAATTGGAAATAAGGATTTTGCTAATTGCTCTTGAGATAACTGACACAAAAAATAAGATTGATCTTTATTTGAATCAACACCAGCAAGCAACTGATAAACAGGCTTTTTGTTGACTTCTATTTCTCCTTTTCTACAATAATGACCTGTTGCAACATAATCTGCACCAAGACTTAAAGCAATTTTCATAAAAACATCAAATTTTATTTCGCGATTGCACAATACATCTGGATTTGGAGTGCGTCCTTTTTCATATTCGTTAAACATATAGTCAACGATTTTTTCTTTGTATTGTTTGCTTAAATCTACTGTTTGAAAAGGAATTCCAAGTTTTTCAGCAACCAAAAGCGCATCATTACTATCTTCAAGCCAAGGACATTCGTTAGAAATGGTTACAGTATCATCGTGCCAATTTTTCATAAAAAGCCCAACAACTTCATAGCCTTGCTGCTGCAATAAATAAGCTGCAACACTAGAATCTACACCTCCAGAAAGACCAACTACAACACGTTTCATTTTGTGAAATTAAGTTGCAAAAATACGATAAAAATTTATTTAGTTTTGGGTTTTACAAGTTTCTTAACCTTTGACATATTTTCTTCGCTTACAAGTTTTCCGTTTTCGTAAAAACGCCAGATTCCTTTTTTCTTTCCATTTACATATTTTCCTTCTGCAACAATTTTATCAAAAGGATCTTTATAAGTTGCTTGTCCATCAAATTGACCATTGTTATAATTTGAATCTTCTAATAATATTCCAGTATCTGAATATTTTTTATAATAGCCTTGTTTAATTCCGTTTGTATAATTTGTTACTTCAGCTATTTTTCCATTAGGATAAAAAACTTTTTTAATTCCTTCTAGTTTACCGTTTTTATAATTTTCTGTAGACATAATAACTTTCGAAGCTTCGTGATAATATTTCCATTCACCATCGTGCAATTTATTTTTTACTTTGCCTTGACTTACAATATTTTTTCTTTGATCATAAAAAATAGTATATGCTAAATTATCTTTTGCATTAAACTCTCTTGTTGCAATTATAGTTTTTGTTGCAGTATCATCAAAATAATTAAAAATCCCTATTTCTTTACCATGTTCAAACGTTCCTTCATAACGTGGTCGCTTAGATTCTGGATAAGTACCTTTCCAAAGACCATGCTTATTTCCTTTGTCGTCTAATTTATTAAAATCAGTTGGTTGTGCAAAAGAAAAATACCCATGTAGTAAAACAAGTAGTAGACTAAAATTGAATTTCATTTATTAATTATTTTAGATGTATTTCAAACGTTATATATGACAATTTATTTTGGCAAAAATACATTTTAAAAATGAAATTGCATTTTGGCTTCCTTATATATATCACACAATTATCCTGCAATAATAAAGTATAAAATCAATATTTATTTTTTGTTTAACTAAAACTTAATATTAAATAACAACATTTTCTATCTTTAGAACAAGAAAACAGAATACTTATGTATGTATTACTTACTAATTAGGCTTTAATGTTTTGAAAATCAAATATTAACAATTCTTAAAAAAATAATAATTTTTTGTTTTGTTTAATAAATAATTTAAAATATTAAACAAATATTAAAATTTTATTTTATTTTTGTTCAAACATTAAAATTAAAAAAAACTATGAAAAATTTATTAAATTTAAAAAGAATCTTTTTGTTAGCGTTTATTGCAATTGCTGTTACTTCATGTAGCAATGACGAAAGTAGTACGCCTGCTCCGACTGACAATACTATTACTGGTATTGCTTCAAGAAATGCTGATTTATCAATTCTGGTAAAAGCTTTGACAAAAGCTGGATTAGCAACAACATTACAAGGAACTGGACCGTTTACAGTTTTTGCACCTACAAATCAAGCCTTTACTGATGCCGGGTTTACAGCTACAGTTATAGATAACTTACCAGCAAGTGAAATTCCTGTTTTAAAAGAAATTCTACTAAATCACGTTGTAAGTGGAGCTGTACAAAGCACTTCTTTACAAAACAATAGTTACATTAAAACATTAGCTAAAGGAAGTGCGTCTGATACAAATACTTTAAGTATGTTTGTTAGTACTTCTGCAGGAGTAAAATTAAATGGAATTTCTACTGTTACAACAGCAAATGTAATTGCATCAAATGGTGTTGTTCACGTTGTAGATAAAGTAATAACTTTACCAACAATAGTAACTCAGGCTATTGCTAATGCTGATTTATCAATCCTGGTAAAAGCTTTGACAAAAGCTGGATTAGCAACAACATTACAAGGAACTGGACCTTTTACAGTTTTTGCTCCAACAAATCAAGCCTTTATTGATGCTGGGTTTACAGCTACAGCTATAGACAACTTACCAGCAAGCGAAATTCCTGTTTTAAAAGAAATTCTTTTAAATCATGTTGTAAGTGGCGCTGTACAATCTACTGGTTTACAAAATAATAGCTACATCAAAACTTTGGCAAAAGGTGCTGCATCTTCAACCAATACTTTGAGTATGTTTGTTAGTACCTCTTCAGGAGTTAAATTAAATGGAATTTCTACTGTTACAACTGCAAATGTAATTGCATCAAATGGTGTTGTACACGTTGTAGACAAAGTAATAACTTTGCCAACGATAGCAACACATGCTATTGCTAATCCAAGTTTTACAACTTTAGTAAGTTTGTTAGCTCGTCCTGGTCAACCAGATTTTGCATCAGTTTTATCAGGAACTGCTGGTGCTCCTTTTACTGTTTTTGCACCTGTAAATGCAGCTTTTATAGCTTTAAATACAGAATTAACTGGTGGAATTGCAAGTGTATCTGATAATAACATTACTAGAGTATTGCAATATCACGTTGTTGGTGGTGCAAATGTTTTGTCTAGCACACTTACAGAAGGTCAAGTTGTAACTCCTATTTTGACTCCAGCTCAAACCTTTACAGTAATGTTACAAGGTGGAGCAAAAATAAAAGATGCAAATAATAGAATGTCTAATATTGTAGCGGTTGATGTTCAATGTTCAAATGGTGTTATACATGCACTAGACAAAGTTTTGTTACCAGTTCTATAATAATTTATTCGATTAAAACGAAAAGGTGGAAATTGATAATTTCCACCTTTTTTATTTCATATTAAAATGTAAAAATTAAAAGAGTTCTTTTGGAGAAATCAATTGATTCAATTTCTCTTTAAAATCAGCATT
>JAYTVI010000014.1:0-8666 GCA_043744095.1 Flavobacterium sp. | reverse complement strand
AGTTGGAGGAACTCCACCAGTTTCACCAAATGGAGTTAGTCAAATAGGATCAAGCAAAAAAAATCCAGGTCGTTACATTCCAGTCGGACAAGCATTTTTGGTAAAAGGAAATGCATATGGTGGCAATATTAAATTTAATAATAATCAAAGATTATTTGTAAAAGAAAAAAACAGTGATTCAAATGATTTATTTAGATTAACAACAAATAATCTGGATAATGAAAATAATGAAGATGATGAAATTCCCGAAGATGAGTTTACTAAAATTCGTTTAGGTTTTGATACTGCAGATGGATATCATAGACAAATTCTACTTGGTTTTATGAACGAAAATGCTACAAGTGCAATAGATGCAGGTTATGATGCACCAAATATAGATACACAACCATCTGATATTTATTTTGTAAATGGTGTTTCAAATTTAATCATTCAAGGAGAAGGCTATTTTGAGATAAATAATAGTTACCCACTAAAAGTAAAAAATGGTTTTGAAGGAACAGTAAAATTTAGTATTGACGAAACTTTAAATATGGAAGAATCACAAGGTATTTATCTTTTTGATGCCCTTTATAATAGTTATCATAATATTAGAACAAGTTCTTATGAAGTAGATTTACCAATATCTACTGAAAGTGATCGTTTCTTTTTAAGATTTGTAAATCCAAACTTATCAACACCTGAATTTATTAATAAAGAAATCATTAATGTCAATTATAATGCAAATAATAGCACCATAATGGTAAACAATAATTCAAAAGACAATTTAATAAAAACAATTTCATTATACAATATACTAGGACAAAATAGTAGCACTTGGAATATTGATACAAATGACCAAACCAGAATTAGCATACCAGTTATCGGTACAAGCACTGGAACTTATATAGTAAAAGTGCAAACTACAAAAGGTGATATTAATAAAAAAATAATCATCAATTAACAGCCCTTTTTTTTCCAAAGAAGTTAATATGCCTCTCCTTGTGAGAGGTTTTTGTTTTTAAGGATGTCCTTTTAAAGTCATTTGAAAACAACTCATCTTTAGTTAACTCCCATCTATCGAAATGTAATTTTAAACTATACTTTTTTTATGATATTTGTTAAAGAAATCAAAAACACAATTAATAAAAAGCATAACAACACCTACTTGAAATGCAATATCAAATGATGTAAAAACATAAAAATAACATCTCCCAAAAAAACCCTTTTTTTTCCCAAATTAAAAGCAAAAAAGCACTTCAAATCGAGGAGCTTTATATTTAAATTTTAAAAAAATCAAGTCAATTTATTTTTTAACTGCTCAAAATCAACTGTAATTTGTTCTCCAGTTACTAAGTTTTTTAATGCAAACATTTCTGTTTTCATTTCTGTTTCACCAACAATTACTGCAAAAGGTATTTGGCGTTTATCAGCGTGCATAAATTGTTTACTAACTTTTACTGCATCAGGGTACAATTCAGTTTTTATATTAAATTGTCTTAATTTTTGAATGGCTTGCATTGCATAAAAAGCTTCGTTATCGCCATAATTTAAAAACAATGCTTTAGAAGTTGTTGAGACAGTTTCTGGAAATAAACCCAACTCTTCTAACACAAGATAAATGCGGTCTAATCCAAATGAGATTCCAACACCACTCATATCTTTCAACCCAAAAATCCCTGTTAAGTCATCATAGCGTCCACCACCACCAATTGATCCCATTGCTACTGTTTTTGGTGGAGCAACTTCAAAAATAGCACCTGTATAATAATTCAAACCTCGAGCAAGTGTTACATCAAGATCTAAAACCGATTCTTTAAGCCCTAATTTTGACACGTTTTCACAAATAAATTGCAATTCTGCAACACCTTTCATTCCTTCTATTGAATGCGATAACAAAACAGAAAGCTTGTCTATTTTCTCTGTAATACTTCCTGTAAAATTAAACAATGGTTGCACTTTTTGGATTGCTTCATCAGAAATTCCTTTTTCTATCATCTCTTTTTTGACACCATCTTCACCTATTTTGTCAAGTTTATCTAGTGCAACTGTAAAATCAATCAACTTATCTGAAGCACCAATAACTTCTGCAATTCCGGAAAGAATTTTACGATTATTGATTTTTATAGAAACACCGTTCAACCCTAATTCTGAAAAAACGGCATCATAAAGCAAGACCAATTCTACTTCTTGCCATAACGATTTAGATCCAACCACATCAGCATCACATTGATAAAATTCTCTAAAACGCCCTTTTTGTGGTCGATCTGCTCGCCAAACAGGTTGAATTTGATATCGTTTGAAAGGAAATTCAATTTCGTTTTGATGTTTTACCACATATCTTGCAAATGGTACAGTTAAGTCGTAACGGAGTGCTTTCTCGGAGATTTTATTTGTAAATTTATTAAGTTCGATTCGTTGCTCTTGTGATAATTTATCTGCATCTGTATCTTGCAATAATTCTAATGTTTCTGGCAATTCGATTTTATTTTTATTAAAAAAGAAATTTCCCGAATTCAATATCTTAAAAATCAATCTGTCACCTTCTTCTCCATATTTTCCCATAAGGGTTTCCGAATTTTCAAACGAAGGAGTTTCTATAGGTTGATACCCATATTTCTCAAAATTGTTTTTGATTATTGCAATAATATACTGTCGTTTTGCCACCTCAATAGGTGAAAAATCTCTTGTCCCTTTTGGTATGCTTGGTTTTTGAGCCATTTTTTTTAATTGTGAATTATAAATTATAAATTATCAAAAGTTCAAAACTTAAATTTCACTTTCAAATTTATATTTCAAATGCAAATATCTTATATTTAAAATAAATAATGCCACAAGTAAAACAAACTTGTAACAAAAACTGTAATTTCGTGTCAAATTCAAATGATGTTTAAATTATTTAAAGAAAATGTTCGGATAGCACTTGGTTCTATTAGAACGCAATTGTTGCGAACCATACTTACTGTTTTGATAATTGCTATTGGTATTACAGCTTTGGTTTGTATCCTTACTGTTGTTGCAGCTTTAGAAAATACAATTTCTACAAAATTTGCTTCTATGGGTGCCAATACTTTTAATATTGAACAATATGATGTATCCGAAAGAATGAATGGCAACTCAAACGAAAAAATAAATCCTATTATTTCATATCCTGAAGCTGTTGCATTTAAACAAAAATATAATTTCCCGCTTTCGCATACTTCTCTTTCTTTTACAGCAGTTTCAAATGCTGAAGTAAAATTTGAATCTAGAAAAACCGATCCAGAAATTTCGGTAATTGGAGTTGATGATTACTTTATAGTCAATTCAGGTATAGAAACGACTCAAGGTAGAAATTTTACTCCTTTTGATATTTCAAACAACACCTATTCTTGTGTTGTAGGATCTGATTTTGAAAAAGATTTATTAAAAGATGTTAATCCTATTGATAAAATTATTTCTATACGTGGTGCTAAATTCAAAGTAATTGGTGTCTTAAAAGAAAAAGGATCTACTTTTGGCAACAGTCAAGATTTGAGAGTGCTGATTCCTATTCAATTGGCACGTTCTTTATTTACTGCTCCAAATATCAATTATACGGTGAGTGTCATGATTGACAAAAAAGAATTATTAGATCAAGCAGTTGATAATGCCAACAGTACGATGCGTCGCATAAGAAAATTGAGCCCTGTAAAAGAAAACAATTTCGGTATTTCGAGAAGTGACGATTTAATCAATAAAATTCTAGATATTACACAATACCTTGGTATTGCTGCATGGGTAATTGGTATTATTACCATTTTCGGATCATCTATAGCATTAATGAATATTATGTTGGTTTCGGTAACCGAAAGAACTAGAGAAATTGGCGTTAGAAAAGCACTTGGCGCAAAAAGAAGCACCATCGCTTTTCAATTTTTTATAGAAACTATTGTTATAGGTCAATTGGGCGGATTACTAGGTGTAATATTAGGAATATTAGCAGGTTATGGAATTGCAACTGCAATGGATTTTATTTTTGTAATACCCTGGGCAGCAATCTCTGCTGCATTTATAACTACTTTTATTGTAGCTATCTTTTCGGGTTCGTATCCTGCTATTAAAGCTTCCAAATTAGATCCAATTGAAGCGTTGCGTTACGAATAAATTAAGATTTAGTACAGCAAATCATTCGATCATTTCCGTAAATATCTTTTCTTAATACTATATTTCTAAAATTCATTTTTTCTAATAAAGTAACGGTTTCAATTCCTAAATATTGATTGATTTCAAAATACAATTGTCCATTAGATGCTAAATTTTTTTGTGCTAATGCTGCAATTTTTCTATAAAAAAGCAAAGCATCTGTATCGTCTACAAACAAAGCCAAATGCGGTTCTTGGTCTAAAACATTTTTCTTAATTTCAGCTTTTTCTAAATTACGAACATAAGGCGGATTAGAAACAATAATATCAAATGTTTTATTCAAATCATTTGTTGTTAAAATATCTTCTTCAATAAAAGTAACAGTTGTTCCATTTTTTTTAGCATTGATTTTGGCAGTTTCTATAGCTTTTTCAGAAACATCAATAGCATAAACTACTGCATTAGGTATATTCTTTGCAAGTGATATTGCAATACAACCACTTCCTGTACCAATATCTACAATCTTTACTTGATTTGATGAGTTGTTATTTTTAAGATTTGAAAGAATCCAATCAACGAGTTCTTCTGTTTCTGGTCTAGGAATCAAAACATTTTCATTGACTTCAAACTCCAATTCATAAAATTGAGTACTTCCAAGACAATATTGAATAGGAATTTCTTCTTTTAGTTTTTCAAGAATTTTATTCCAATTCTCAATATCATTGAGTGTAAAATGCAATTCGGGTTGTAATGCCAAATCAACTCGTTTCAAATTATTTAATTTTTCTAAAATCAAATAAAAAAAACTATCAACTTCTTCCTTATCATATATTGGAGAAAGCTCATTTGCAAAAAGATTACGATATTCTTTAATTTTCATCTACAATTCTTTTATCATCCAAACTGGACAACTTGTGTGACCTGTATTTCCCATAGGTTCACAAAGATATTCAAAACCTACTTTCGTATAAAGTTTCTGAGCATCTTCCATATAAGGCATTGTTTCTAAATAACATTTTTTATAACCAAAATCTCTGGCAGATTGCAAACACATTTCCATCATTTGTTTTCCAAGACCAATACCTCGAGCTTCTGGCAAAAAATACATTTTCTGCAATTCGCAGATAGTTTCTGCTTCATTTTCGAGACGATTCACTCCTGCTCCACCAATAATTTTACCATTATTTTCTGTAACAAAATATTTAGATCGAGAAGTATTATACGTTTCAAACATACAATCCAATTGAGGATCGGCATAAGCTGTACCTACTTTTGGAACATTAAATTCTATCAAAACATCACGAATAACTTTTGCAATCGCTTGATTATCTTCTTTTTGAATTGATCTAATGGTCATAAAAAACTAAAATTTAACAAGTATAAAAAATAAAAACAAAATAGAGTACTTTTACGATGTGAAGATAAACGAAAAATACATACAACGCTGTATCAAATTGGCCAAAAACGGATTTCCTTTGGCAATGCCAAATCCGTCGGTTGGAGCAGTTATTGTATATAATGATATCATTATAGGAGAAGGATTTACATCTGCTTATGGTGGTTCTCACGCCGAAGTAAATGCAATACATGCTGTAAAAGACAAATCTTTATTAAAAAAAGCAACACTATATGTGAGCTTAGAACCTTGTTCGCATTACGGAAAAACTCCACCTTGTTGCGATTTGATTATCGAAAATCAAATTCCGAATGTGGTTATCGGAACTCTTGATACTAATAAAAAAGTAGCAGGAACAGGATTAAAAAAATTAATAGAAGCAGGAAAAAATGTTACCGTTGGCGTTTTAGAAAATGAATGTCGCGATATAAATAAACGTTTTTTTACATTTTACGAAAAAAAACGTCCTTACATAATTCTGAAATGGGCAGAAACTCAAAATGGATTTATAGCACCTTTAATCAAAGATAAAAAAGAACCTGTATGGATAACCAATCAATATTCCCGACAATTGGTTCATAAATGGAGAAGTGAAGAGCAAGCAATTCTTATAGGAACACAAACAGCGATTGATGATAACCCAACTTTGAACGTTAGAGATTGGAAAGGAAAAAATCCAATTCGAATAGTTTTGGACCAAAATAATCGAATTTCAAAAGAAAGTCATATCTTTGATAAGCAATCAGAAACAATTGTAATTACAAATTCAGAAATTGATTATAGCAAAAACATTGCACATCAAATTGCAAGTTTTTTGTATGAAAATAATATTCAAAGTGTTATTATAGAAGGCGGAAGACAAACTTTAAAGACTTTCATAGACGAAAATATTTGGGATGAAGCTAGAGTTTTTAAAGGCTCTGTTTTTTTTGAAAATGGAATAAAAGCCCCAATTTTAAATTCAAAACAAAAAGAAAAAAAATTCATTTTAAACGACGAACTATTAATTTTTAAAAACGATGATTAACAGTATTATATTCGATTTTGGAGATATTTTTATCAATTTAGAAAAAGAAACTTCTATAAATGAGTTTAAGAAGTTGGGACTAGATGGCCCAAATGAAGAGCTTATTGCTATGAATGATTTGTTTGAAAAAGGCAAAATCACCGAAATGCAATTTATTGAAGGCTTTCAGAAATTCATCCCAAATGCAGATGTACATGATATTCGCAAAGCTTGGAATTCTATCATTGGAGAATTTCCTTTGTACCGTTTAGAATTTTTACAAATGCTTGCAAGCAAATATCGTTTGTTTTTATTGACCAATACAGACGCAATACACATTAGCCGATTTGAACATATGGTAGGTGTCTCTTTTTTTAGTGATTTTTATCAATGTTTTGAAAAAGTATATTATTCTTTTGAAATGGGAATGAGAAAACCAGATCCAAATATTTACAATACAATTCTAAAAAAACACGATTTATCTCCAAAACGCACCTTGTTCATAGATGACAAAAAAGAAAATACTGATGCAGCGGCTTCATTAGGAATTCAAGTATGGAATTTGCAAGTTGGTCAGGAAGATGTAGTTGATTTGTTTGAAAAAAAATTGCTATAATCACTATTGGAAATAAAAGACACTTATAGAACTATTGCTCAAGCTTCTGAAGAAATTCTTTTTAAAGAAAAAAACAGTAAATTTTTTGGTTATGCCTTTCCGATTACTTCAGACGAAGAAGTAAAAACTATACTAGAACCACTACGAAAAAAACATTTTAATGCTGTACATTTTTGTTATGCCTATCAGATTGGGACCGATAAAATTCAGTTTCGCGCCAATGATGATGGTGAACCTAGCAACACAGCAGGAATGCCTATTTATGGGCAAATACAATCACACGAATTAACTAATATTATAATTGTAGTTGTTCGTTTTTTTGGAGGGACAAAACTTGGAGTTGGAGGTTTAATTTCTGCCTACAAAACAACTGCGCAGCAAGCCTTAGAAGCGTCTTTAATAATAGAAAGAACTATCGATGTGCAGTATAAAATTACTTTTGATTATAAAAATATAAATAAAGTAATGCGCATTATTAAAGAAAAAAATCTCACTATCATTTCTCAAAAAATGGAATTAAATTGTGAGATAGTACTTACCACTCGCAAAAAAAAATCAAAAATTGTTTTTGAAATTTTTGACAATTTGTTCGAAATTACAATAAAAAAAGTTTAGGATTATAATAACTTCATTGCAAACGCATTTCGTCGGACTTTTAGGCTACATGACTGCCATTTATATATTTTTTGAATAATTTTTATTATATTTATAATATTTATTTTGTTAATATGTATAGAAATTCTTTAATATTTCGTAATTTTATTACAGCTTACAGCTTACAGCTTACAGCTTACAGCATATTGCAAAAAGCAACTATTTAATAGTAAAAAAGCAAAAGTCAAAAAAGATTTTCGTGGGTTTGATTTATTACTTCTCCCACGTAAATCTAAAAGAGTAGTTTGACTAAAAGAATTTTTTTACCAATTAAATATTTTATATAATGAAAAAAACAATAAACCTTTTAATTCTCTTTATTTGTACCACTACTATTGCACAAACCTCTAGTTGCGGTGCAACTGGTTATGTAAACCTACCTACAAGTTATAATAGACCTGGTCCACAAGATGGAGAAGTCGTACTATATGATTCGAAAACACCTTATGTTTTTAATGCTTTTTTTACTCTTGTGCAAAACGATTCTGGTCAAACAATAATAGATTATACTCAAGAACTAAATACATCTCAACAAATAGAAAATAAATTTTTAGATTGTATCAAGATTTTAAATTTAAATTACAACCAATACAATATTTTTTTTAAATATACTGGTTATCAAATAGTACAAGATGATTCGTTTGAACAGTTTAATCAATCGTTAAATACTTTAGAATCTTTATCCATTTATAATAATCCAGAAGCTTTAAATTTTTATTTTATAAATTCGTCTATTAACAACTCTGATGCTATTGGAGGTGCAATTATCGGTGGAAACACTTGCGCTTTTATAACCCATATGTTAAATTCTAATCAAGCTTACCACGATTCTTTAATACGAAACATTATTCATCAAGTTGCGCATAACCTCGCATTATATCATACTTATGAAACAGGAGAAAACATTAATCCAA
>JAYTVI010000013.1:0-2640 GCA_043744095.1 Flavobacterium sp. | reverse complement strand
GCCCATGAATTTAGTTTTTCAAAATAATTATTCCAATGTTTCTTTCGCTGGTTTTGAATTATTTCTAAATTTTCGAGTTGTGCCCACAAAAAAGCAGCTATAATTTCGCTTGGTAAAAACGAACTGCCAATATCTACCCAGCCATATTTATCGACTTCTCCACGAAAAAAAGCGGAACGATTGGTTCCTTTTTCCCATATAATTTCGGCTCTATCTGAAAATTGAACGTTGTTTATTGCCAGCATTCCGCCTTCGCCAGAAATAATATTTTTGGTTTCATGAAATGAAAACGCGGCTAAATGACCAATTGAACCCAATGGTTTTTTTATTCCGTCTTTTCCTGTATAAAAACTATCTATAGCTTGGGCTGCATCTTCAATTACAAATAAATTATACTTGTGTGCCAAGTCCATTATGGTATCCATATCACAAGCAATTCCTGCATAATGTACAGGGACAATTGCTTTTGTTCTATGTGTTATTAATGCTTCAATTGAGCTGGTATCAATGTTTGGGTTATCTTTATTAGAATCAGCAAAAACAATTTTTGCACCACGCAACACAAACGCATTTGCTGTAGAAACAAAAGTGTAGGATGGCATAATTACCTCATCGCCTTCTTTAATATTGATAAGTATTGCTGCCATTTCCAAAGCATCGGTACACGATGTTGTGAGTAAACATTTTTTGAAACCATAATTTTGCTCAAAATAATTTTGACACAGTTTGGTATATTTTCCGTTACCTGATATTTTACCTGTCGAAACTGCATCTGTAATATATTGGGTTTCTTTCCCTGTTAGATAAGGTTTATTGAATGGTATCATTTTTTCCAGTAGTGTTTTATAACTGTTTGTTCTACTATTTTATATCCTAATTTTTTATAAAAAAAACACACTTCTTTATTTTCTAATTGTGTTGGAATTCTTAATTCTTTAATTTTGCTTTTAATTAATCTGTTTTCTACTTCTAATAGCAATTTTTTGCCTATTGCTTGCCCTTGAAATTCATGAAAAACTGCAATTAATCCTATGCTTACACTATTATTACTTATTTTATAGGTTACAAATCCAACTGTTTTTGTTTCTATTTGAAATAGTAATACATCCGTTGCAAATTTAAGGTTAATAGAGTTGTCAATCCATTCTTTGTATAAATTTTTAAATCTATCTAATCCAAATTTTTGTCTAATTTAAACCGACTGTATTTTCCACTTTCAAAAGCTAAATCATATAATTCATTTATATTATATTTTACATCACTAATCCTTTTAATTTCTTGGTTTGACTGGTTAAAAAAAGAATTTGATTTAGAAAAAATTGTTTTTATTTCTGTAAATGTCTTTTCAAAACCTGTAATATCGAGTTGAAATTCAGAATCTGATTTTACATAAATTAAATCAAAATCTATTTTCCCAATTTCATTTTTATTATTATTTAAAATGAATTCGCCAACTTTAATTTGAAAAAAATCGGAATCCCAATCTAGCTTTTTTATCATATAATTTCATCAATAATGTAATTGGGGCGATTTTTTGTTTGATCAAAAATTTTACCTATGTAAATTCCTGTTATTCCAATTGTTGTGATAATAACTCCTGATAAAAACCATATTGAAACAATAATTGAAGTATATCCTAATACTGCCGTTTTACTTGTAAATGCTTCATATAAATAGTAACTACCAACAATAATAGAAAGTAATGACATGAATAAACCAAATTTTACAAAAATCTTTAATGGTTTGTTTGAAAAAGAAATGATAGTATTAAATGCCAAACTTATTAATTTTGATAAACTATAGCTTGACTTGCCCGAATCTCTTGTAGCGTGTTCAACAACAATTGAGGTAGATTTATATCCTACATAGTTTACAAATAGTGGGAAAAATTTAATGTGGTCTGAAATTTGTAAAACAGAATTAATTACCTTTTTATGATAAATGCCGAAATTTGCAATTTCATTATCATACTGTGTTTCTGTAAAAAACCCGTATATTTTTGAGAAAATTTTTGAAGAAAATTTCTTTATAAAGGAATCTTTTCTATTCAATCTTCGAGCAAGAACAACATCAAACCCTTCTAATGCTTTGTTGTATAGTTTAATTATTTCTTTTGGTTGGTCTTGTAAATCGCAGTCCATTACTACAATCCATTCTCCTTTTGCTCGGCTTAATCCTGCCATAATTGCTGGATGTTGACCAAAATTTCTACTTAATCTTATGCTCTTAACCAAAGAGTTGTTCTGAGAAATATGATTGATTTTTTCCCAAGAAGCATCAGGGCTTCTATCATCAACCAAAATTATTTCATAATTTACATTTAATTGAGAAACAGCTTTTTCAATTTCAGAAACTAGTAAATCAACCATTTTTTCTGCTCGATATACAGGACTAACTATTGATAGTGTTGGTTGATTATTCATTTTTATATCCTTTATGATGTAAAACTATTCCTTTTTTTTTTAAATCTCTTAAAATTTATTCAACAAACTCAAAAAAAATCTCAATAGTTATCATTCGAAAAATACATTTTTAACTATTGTAATATAAAACTTACCTATTGTTATTTGTTAAAATAATACCAATTACTGCATTTCATAGAGAATTTAGGTTTTGTATCGACAAAAGAGATATTATTTG
>JAYTVI010000012.1:0-2687 GCA_043744095.1 Flavobacterium sp. | reverse complement strand
TATGATATTATTTTAATAAAATTAATAATGAAATAATTACTGTAAAACCAGATAAAATAATTGATGCGTTTTGACCAACAGCAGATGAATTAATTTTTGGTTTGTTTGGTTCAACAAAAACTACATCATTTTGTGCTAAATAATAAAAAGGTGAGTTTAAAAAATCTGCGTTGGTAATATCTACACGATTAAAAGTTTTTTTTCCTTCAATTTCTCTTATAATTAATACATTTTTCCTAACACCATAGATTGTCATATCTCCAGCAAGGCTAAGTGCTTCTAGTATTGTTATTCTTTCATTTGGGATTGTAAAACTTCCTGGCCTTGTAACTTCTCCAATTACCGAAATTTTATAATTTAGGATTCTTAAATTAATACCAGGATTTTTAATATATTCTGAAACTTTTTGAGCTAATTTATTATTTGCTTCAGTTCTAGTTAAACCTGAAAGTTTTATCTTTCCTATTACAGGAAAATCTATAAAACCTGCATTGTCAATAAGATATGTTTTTATACCGTTTTGATTATTATTAATTTCATAATTTCCTTGAATTTGAGGTAAATTAAAAGGTACAGTTATCTCAGGATTCTCTGCAGATATTATTATACTCAACAAATCATCTGGTTGTAAAATTGGTTCATATTGTTTAGAAATATCATAGTTTTTGGTGCTATCAATATTATCCATATAAACTATGTTTTTTCTAGAGCCACAAGAAAAAAACAATATTGTCATTATTGTTAAAACTATAAATTTTATTGATTTGTGTTTCATAATTATTTTTATAAGAGGCAAATATAGTGTTTAAGGTCTTATATATTAAAAAGATTTAAATATCTAAAGTTTCAAAAACAGAATTCATACTTTTAAATTCTGGTACAATTTTTTTCATTTTTATAACAATTTGCTCATTTGAAATATCAGCTATATGATCTATTAAGTCTAATGTTGCTTTTAGAATTTTATCATAATTATCATGAATTTCTTGAGCAATCATTATTTTTTCGTTGTGTGTAGGTAATGTTTTTGAAGTATCATTTAGAAGTTCTTCATAAAGCTTTTCACCTGGTCTTAAACCAATTATTTTTATTTCTATTTCTTTGTCAGGTACAAATCCTGCCAATCGAATCATTTTTTTTGCCAAATCTATAATTTTAACTTGCTGACCCATATCAAAAATAAATATTTCTCCACCTTTGCCCATCGTTCCTGCCTCTAAAACTAACTGACAAGCTTCAGGAATGGTCATAAAATATCTAATGATGTCTGGATGTGTTATTGTCAATGGTCCACCTTCCTGTATTTGTTTTGCAAATAATGGTACTATAGAACCATTTGATCCTAAAACATTTCCGAATCGAGTTGTGATAAATTTTGTAGTTGTATCTTCTTGTTTTAATAAATTATGATGAAGAGTCTGAACATATTTCTCAGCTATTCTTTTACTTGCACCCATAACACTACTTGGGTTTACCGCTTTATCTGTTGAGACCATAACAAATCGTCCGACTTTATATTTTATAGACAAATCTGCCAAGTTTTTTGTACCAATAACATTTGTGTAAATTGCTTGAGAAGGATTCTCTTCCATCAATGGCACATGCTTGTATGCTGCCGCATGATAAACAACATCTGGTTTGTAATTTATAAATACTTTTTCTAATGCATCAAAATTCCTAATATCAGTTAATATAGAGCTTATTTTTACATTTTTTGAAATTGTATTTATTTCTAAACTTAGATTATGCAACGGTGTTTCTCCTTGGTCTAATAGAATTATTTTTGTTGGATTAAAACTTAATACTTGACGTGTTATTTCACTACCTATAGATCCAGCTGCGCCAGTAATTAATATTGTTTTTCCTTTGAGTTGTGCTGAGATAGCATTTGTATCTAAAACTATTGGTTTACGATCTAGCAAATCTTCTATTTCAAAATTCTTTACTTTGTTCGAAATTTGCTTTTGATCTTCCCAATCTGTAATTAATGGTACTGTAAAAACTTTAAAATTAAATTCTAAACATTCTTCTACAATTGCTATTGTCTCACTCTTACTTAAACTTTTTTCTGCAATAATTAATGCATCTGCTTTCATAGCCCTTAAAATGACATGAATTTTTTTGTTTTGATTAATTATTGGAAGGTTTAATATGCTTTTAGATGTTTTATTTTGATTAAATTTATCAACAAATCCTAATAATCTAAATCGACTAGGAGTTTCAGTTTTTAATGCATTGGCAACAGAAATTGCATTTGCATCTGAACCAAATATTACAGCATTTATTAATTTCTTTTTATCTTCAAAATTCAAATATTTTTCAAAAATATATTTGATAAGTATTCGAAATAAAAACAATAATAAAAATGATATAACATAGCTTATAAACAATCCTGCTGCTGCAAATATTTCTATTCCATTAAAAAAATACCAAATATAATTTAATACTAATAAAACAAAATAAGAAGTTGTTGTTGATATAAGCAGTTTTACACCATCTATAAATGTAGAATGCCTAATTATTCCTGAATAAGTTCTGTAGATTAAAAAGAAAATAGCATTTACAAAAATAATAACTCCATATCGAGCAGACATATTGATATTATCATAAGAAATACCAGCTAAACTATAAATAATTAAATAGGTTATTATACTAGCAACAAATACTATAAATACATCAATAGCAAA
>JAYTVI010000011.1:0-9011 GCA_043744095.1 Flavobacterium sp. | reverse complement strand
TTGCAAACTCTCCAAAATGCCATAATATTCCAGATGGATCGTAAACAAAACATTCTTTTCCCCAATCTAAATTTACAATAGGAACTAGTTTTACGTTTTTGTATTTTGAAGGGAGATTTAAAGATTGCAATTTATTCCAAAAAAGATTTACATCAGAGACTTCCATAAAAACCATTGAGTTATCAATCCAATCTTGTACATAGGCTTTTTGCAAATAAAAACCCAAACCATCTGTACAAAAATAACTCATTGTTTCGGATATTAAAATCTCCTCAAATCCAATTTCACGATAAAAAGAACGTGATATTTCGTAGTTTTTTGCTCCAATAAAAGGTCTGATTGATTTAGCTTGATGATTCATAACATTTTTTTGTGTTTTTTTTCAATCAAATATAAAAATTAACTTTATTAGAACAATCTAAACAGAATTAATTATAATGGAAGTTCTATATATAAATGTATTATTAAATATATTTAAATAACTAACGAACCTCTAAATCCTCTTACAGCATAATATGAACCTGCACCATTATGATATATAAATATAGAATTGTATCTGAAATCTGCAAATAGTGCTCCTCCTAACTTTCTTATACTAGTAGGTGTTTGTAACCAACTCGATGTTTTAGAATCAAACTTCCCAAACTGTTGTAAAATTCGGTATTGTTCTTCAGTGAGAATAGATATACCCATAGTTTCTGCTAATTCTATAGCAGAATTTTTGGGTTTAAATTCTTTTCTTGAATCAAGGCCTTCAAGGTCATAACATAAACTACGTCGACCTAAGGGACTTTCTGGAGAACAATCAAAAAAAAGATATTCGTCTGTAATTTTATCATATCCAACAACATCTGGTTCGCCACCTGTTTTTTCCATTTCGTTTATCGACCAAAATTTATTAGAATTGGTTTCTAGTTTTGTTTGAATTGAAGCCCAAGTAAGACCTTGGTGTCTATGCATATTATTCTCAAAACGCAATTTTAAAGTAAAAAGTAATGTAGTTTTTTGTTCTGGTGTGAGTCCTTTTTTAACATCCATTTATATAAAATATTTATTCTTAATAAGTTATTACTTCCTGTATTTATTTGAATTGGAAGTTATTAAAATTTAAGAAATTCCTACAAAAAGTGACCCGTTTTCAATCATAGGCTTATTTAAATAATATGCTAATGCACAACCTAAAAATATTGTAAAAGCCATACCAAACATACCATTTCTGAAAACAGTTGCAATTCCTTCTATATCGACTTTTTCTTGTTCTTCTTTAGAATTTGTATTGTATCCAGCAATTAGATTGTACATTTTTCCGTATTTAATTATTATTCCAAAAAATATAAAAAAGAGTGCAACTACTATCATTTTTTTGTTTTTAAATATTTTTATTATTTTGAATTTTGATGCAAATGGAGTATATATTATAAATATTTTGAACTTATTGTTTTATCAACTTGACTTTAAATATTTCACCTACTTTATTTTCACCATATACAACATAAACTCCATTGTTTAGTCGTGAAATATTGATGGTATTATTGTTTTTTTGAACCTCTATTTTCTTTCCATCTATAGAATAAACAGATACTTTTATAATATTGTCATTAACATAAAATATGTCTTTTGCTGGATTTGGTGTTATTTTAAATACATCGTTATTGATAAATTGTTCAGAACTTAAAGTTGCCAAATCAGCGCTTTGTGTACTTGACACAACACTAGTTGTTAAAGGTGATGTATTTCCACCAAAAATATATAGTTTGTTTTCCCAAAATGTAGAAGTATGATGCCTTCTTCCTATCATATTAGTTTGGTTTAAAGTTGTAAAAGTATTGTTGATAGTATTATAAACTCCAGTAAAAGTTTGGTTACTATAATCGCCTGTGATATATATTTTAGAATTGCTTACATCATCTTTTGCAATTGCGTATGCTGAGATAGATTGAGGCAGAACAGTATTTGAAGTTGTCCAAGTATTGCTTGTAAAATCATAAATATAAATATTGTTAGAAATACTAGTTTGGTAAATTCTTACATTATCAATTTGATAAGTAGATATTGCTATTGGTTGATAACCACCAATATATTTAAACCCAATTCTAAAATTTGTAGAATCTCCATTTAATTGAATTTCTCCTGAATTAGTAAAGTTTGTGGCATAACCTGTAGTAGTTCCGTTAGCTATTGTAGCATTTAATAAAGTCTTTGTAGAAGTAGCAATATTACCAGTCCAGTTAGTTATTAAATAAGCTTGCAAAGTTGCGCCATTGTTATAACCATCTTTAGTATCAAAATTCAAAATTGCTTGATTGGCACTTAACCCAGTTATTGGATTAGAAATCAACCACGAAATATTAACTGCATCTTGTGTAGCAATATTACTATCAAAAGCACTTATTTCTGCATATTTATTATTTCCAAATAATTTTCCTTTGAATAGTTTAGTTCCAGTTTCAGCAACATTAATCCAATCAGTTAGTGCAACTGTATTTCCAGCTGTAATTGTTTCAAAATTTTCTGTTGTGGCATTTATTTCTTTATATCCTCCAAAAACATAAAGTTTACTGTTAGTACCATTTCCATAAAATACTTCCCCTTTGGTTTCAAGTGCTACTGGCATATCGGCCAATGCAGTCCAAGTTCCCCAAGGGGCAATTTGGTATAGTTTATTAGAATAATTTGCATTAAATCTATTTAAACAACCTCCAAAACTGATTAAATTATCACCCCAAATGGCACTTCCTGCACTATAAACCGGATTTGGATTGAGATTCGTGTTTATGGTAATCGTACCTGTATTTAAATCGATGCTTTCTAATTTGTCATTATAACTTCCTGTATTGGTAACCCCATTAAACAAATACATCGTATTAGCAAGAATTTGCATATTACCATATCGTTTTGCAATTGTAGGAATTGAAGTTGGATATAACTCCCACAAATCTTCAACAAGATTATATCGTTCTATTTCGGTAGTAAATGCGTTGGTTGCAGAAAAACCATTGGCAATATATACATAACTTTTTTGCTCATTTATTGCACCAGAAGCACCACCACGAGCAATCAATTTATTGGTTTTGTTTGTGAAATTTATATTTTGTGAAAAAACATTAGAAAGGCTAATAATAAATATTAAAAGTGTAATTTTTTTGTTCATCATATTTATTTGATTTTATATTTTTAGAAGTAAACAAATATAAATAAATATATTAAAGTTAGGTGTAATTACAGTGGATTATGTATAAAAATAGTTTTTTTTTTTAAATGAATATTAATATAGCTTTTATCAAATTTAATAATTCAAATTTACTCCAAACCCTAATCCCATATCGCTGTCGTAATGTGTAGTTATACCAAAGTTTCGTTTGACTATGTAACGTAAACCTGCCATATATTCTTTGTCGGTGTTCCACATTAAATTCATTCGTAATCTTTTAGAAACTGGAATATCGTTTCGCATTAGTTGAAATCTAACATTTCCATCGGTAAAAATTTCGGCTTGTGCTTTTATGAGCATTGGCAAAGTATATTCTAATCCTGCACTAAAAACTGAACGAACATCTTTGGTGCTTTTTTGCCCGAAAAGATTTTCTTCCATTTCGCCATCTTCCATTTTTCGGTATCTCCAATCGAATCCGATAAACGGCATAATCCATTGCATTTTGCCGATATATCGCCCAATGTGTGTTTCGGTTTCGTAGCCGTGATGGTCTTTGTAACCCAAACGCCATTCTGTGCCAATGCTCCAACGTGTACTTTGATACATTGCTTCTCCATCGTTTCCGTTGGTGGCAAAATCATTTTCTGCCATAAAATGAAATCTTCTATCGTCAGCAAAAAGTTTGCGCTGTGCAAGTTTTGGGTTTGGTATTTCGGGATTTGGTGCTTGGTTTTCATAAGTAAAAACTCTGCCCATTCCGCTCATCATATGGTAGAGAATATGACAATGAAAGAACCAATCGCCTTCGACATTGGCGTTAAATTCTAAAACATCGGTTTCCATTGGCATAATATCGATGATGTTTTTTAGTGGTGCGTAGTCGCCTTGTCCGTTTATAATTCTAAAATCGTGTCCGTGCAAGTGCATTGGGTGTCGCATCATTGAGCCATTGTAGATTGTGATGCGTACATTTTCGCCTTTTTTGATTAAAATTTTGTCGGTTTCGGAAACTACTTTGTTATCCATACTCCAAACGTAACGGTTCATATTTCCTGTTAATTCAAATTTCAATTCGTGTATTGGTGCGTCTTTTGGAAGCGTTGTTTTAGTTGGCGATTTTAACATTGCATAATTTAAGGTAACAATGTCTGATAGTTTGTTGCTATTATAATCGTCTTCGGTCATTTTCATACCGCCCATTTTGTCGCTTTTGTGTTTTGCATCGCCTGTGATTTCGGGATACATTACTACGTTCATATCCATTTGATTGTAGGACATACTCATTCCCATATCGTCAAGGTCGCCGTTCATTTTCATCATATCGTTCATCATTTTCATACCTTCAAAATATTTTAGTTTTGGTAGGGTAGAAGTGAGTTGTTTGATGCCATCGCCTAAATACAAAGAAGCGGATTTTGTGCGGTCTTCGGAAGTTACCAAAAATTCGTAAGCGGTTTTATCGGCTGGAATGGTTACAATAATATCGTAGGTTTCGGAAACGGCTACAATTAATCTGTCGACTTCAACAGGTTCGACATCGTTACCATCGTTGGCAACAACGTTTATTTTTCCGCCTGCATAAGTAAGCCAAAAGTAGGTTGATGCACCTCCGTTTGAAATTCGCAAACGCACTTTGTCGCCTGCTTTGAAAGCCTCATCCGTCCTGCGGACACCTTCTCCAAAGGAAAAGGGAATTTGGTTAAGACTTTTAATTTGGCTTTCATTCTTTCCGTTGATTAAGAATTTGTTGTAATACACATCGCTCACATCCATTGCGTTCATTCGTTTCCATTCGTTCGTAACTTTGGTTTTGAAATGCCCTTGTTGGATTGCTTCGCCGTAACTTTGGGTTGTGCCTTTTTGAATGGCGAACCAATCGGTTGCGTTGTGCAACATTCGGTGTATGTTTTCGGGTTTTACATCTGTCCATTCGCTTAAAACTATTGGAACGCTTGGCAAATCATCAATTCCTTTGCGGAATGTAGGGTCGTTTGCTTTTTTGAGCATTACAAAATTTCCGTACATTCCGATTTGTTCTTGCAGTTCGGTGTGGCTGTGATACCAATGTGTGCCGTGTTGAATAATTGGGAATTTGTACAAATGGGTTGTGTGCGGTTTGATTGGCATTTGCGTAAGATTTGGCACGCCATCGTATTGATTTGGCAAAAACAAACCGTGCCAATGCAGAGAAGTATCTTCGTTTAACTCGTTGTGTAAATAAATCTCTGCAATATCGCCTTCCGTAAAAGTTAAAGTTGGCATCGGAATTTGTCCGTTTACTGCAATAGCGTGTTTTGGTTTGTCGCCAAAGGTTACGATTGTATCACGTACATATAAATCGTAGCGAACAATTTTCTGAGCGAAAAGTGAATTTGAAAGAAACAACAATAGTATTGCCGTAGGCAATACTATTGTGTTTTTATTTTTTATTTTTTCTATTTTCATAATTAACTTATTAGGTGGAATATCATAAATCCACTCATTATTATCATTAAAGCATCTTCGATTATTGTAACAGTACTCATTGGTAAATTGAAAACAGCACCAAGGCAAGCACATTGTATTTTCTTTTTATTTAAAACTGATTGTAATACTCCGATTATACTTATTGACATTACAACAAATGTTATTGAATTAGTTAACAGAGGATTAAAATTGATAAGAAACGCAATACCTAAACCTAATTCCATTAAAGCATATACATAACCCCAAGCAGGAATTTGTTTTGCGACAACATCATACATCACGTAACTTTCTGCAAATCCTTTTAAATTAAGGAGTTTAAAAAATGAGAATACCAAAAAGAAACCTGCCATAAAATGTTGCATCCATTGCATTGTATCAAAAAGATGGTTGTTTAATTGCACTAAAACGGTTACTAAACTGATGTAAAAGAAAATCAGTAAAATAGGTTTAAAGGTTTCAAACCAACTTTTTGTTTGTTCCGCAATTTCGTTGTGATTGATTGCTGATATTTGATATTTACTATGAATGTTACTTAATACGTTTTGAAATGCTTGTAGATTAACGTGCTTGTCCATTGTAATAGTTGCAGAATTTTCTACTTTAGAAACTGCAACATTTGTAACGTTTTCAACTGTTAACAACGCCGATTTTACTTTTGCTTCGCAACTTGAACAAGTCATTCCTGTAAGTTGATATTTGTGTATCATTATTTTTAAATTTTAAAAAAGGGTTTACAGTTTTTAGCAAACCCTTTTTTTGGTTTACATTTTTATCACAATGCCATTTGGTTTTTTACCAACATTTAAAGTTTTGGTAACTGTATGGTTAGTAACATTTACAACTGAAACAGTATTTGCCGTTTGATTGGTTACATAAGCTGTATTACCGTCCATAGTAAATGAAATTGCGTGCGCACCTGCACCAGTATTGAAAGCTCCACCGTGCATCCACATACCCATTGCGGTATCATTAAGTCCAATAGTGTACTTTTCCTGCCATTGAGTCAGAAACCCAAAGTTCGTTTTTTGTGCCGTTATGGGAAGCAATGCCTGGCATAAAACCTAATGTGATAGTTTCTATAACCATATCCATTGCAACATCAATAACCGAAATTGATTGACCATCTTCATTATCGACAAACATTTTTCCGTTACTACCTGTCCAAGCACCAACTGGATTTAAACCAACTGGAATAGTCGTAATAATTGCTTTTGTAGCAACATTTATAACCATTACATTGTTATCGTCGCCGTTACAAACGTATGCTTTTGTTCCGTCTGACGAAAAAGTTAATTCGGCAGACATCATACCTGTATTGATGGTGTTTTTTAGTGCGTTTGTAGTTGCATCATATACCAAAACTTTGCTATTCATTTCGTCCATTTGTGGCACCCAAATTTCAGTACCATTTGGAGAATAAATAGTATTGTGGTTCATTTTAGGTAAGTTAATATTTTTAACTATTGAACCATTCATAGCATCAATAACTACTAATTTTCCTGTCATTCCTGTTGTATTTACACCTGAATGACCTGCGCTTAAATCCATCATTGGAACTCCAATTGCCAAATGATTTGAATGTGATGAAATGTGATGAGGCCACATTATCATATCTGTACCTGTTCCCATTAAAGGAATTGTTGCTGTAACTTCGTTTGTTGATAATTTAATGACAGATACAGTTGCATCTTCTCCATTTACAACGTAAGCGGCAGGATAATCAACATTAATTGCAGGCATATCCATATTCATATTGTCATCTTTGTTGCAAGATGTGAATAATGCAGTTGTTAAAACTGCTACTGATAAAATTAATTTTTTCATTTTATATATTTTTAAAGATTATTTAATTGTTTCTGTTACTTTACCACAAGTCAACATCATTGAACCGTAGTAAGGATTTTTTACTGCATTTTCTTTACTCAACCAATCTGCACCTTTTCCATCGTTTGCCATTGGACAATGTTGAAGATAGGTTGGAGTTTCTTGTTTAGAAACTTTGATTAAATCATAGATGTTTTTTGAAAGCGTGTCAAAATGGTCTCTTTGGTGTTTTGCATCTTTGGTATCTGCAATATGTTCAGTATCTTCTTTTATGTCTTTTAAAATTTTCATCCAAACATTGTGTTCGTCTGTTTTTAAATTTTCCATTTTGACAGCGTTAATTGCTGAAAGCAATTCTTTTGCTTTTGTTGATGCTGTGTTTCCGTCTGTTTTTACTAACGCATCTTTTACGGCAAAATAATTCTCGAAAATTGATTTCAATTGGTTTGCCTCTTGAACTTCAACTTTAGCTCCGCTCGATTCGGCTTCGCCTCGGGTTGGAGTTTCTGTGTGGTTTTCGTGATTGGTATGATTTTTTGCAACAACTTCGGTTTTCACAGGAACTTTTGCTTCTCTATCGTATTGGCAACAACTTGGAAGTTTTGAATAAGCGTTATCTGGAGCAAGAAATTTATCACTATCATAACCACTTAATGCGATGCGTTTTAAAATAGCATCTTGATTTGTTTTTTTTGAGTCATAAGTTATACTTGCCATTTTGGTATCTGCATTCCAATCTACTTTAGCTATTTTTTTTATATTTCCAGCTTTTTCAATTCTATTTTCACACATTTCACAGTTTCCGTAAATTTTTACTGTTTCTGTTTTAGCGTTTTTTATTTGTGCATTGCACGCTGTGAATGATAACAATATTGTAATTGCTACCAATATTTTTGATATTGATTTGTTCATAAGATATAGTTTTTTGAAAAGGAATTCACGAACTCCGTTTCATTATAATAAAATTTTAATTTTTGTTAAATAAATAAATTTGACAGCAAAGTATTTGCTATCGGTTTGACATACCTTTGGCTGTCAAAAATTTAGTTTAACCTATAAATGGAGGAAGAATAATTGAACCAAAACCAGAAGAAATCGTAGTTTTTGGATAATGAAATTTTGATTTTTCAGAAGAAAAATCAAATGAGTTATTTTTAAAATTAATCTCGTAGAATGTAATTATACTAAAGTTTACTGATGTTGAAGATGTGCAGTTTGAGTGTCCACATTTACCGCCACAACTTTTGTTTTTGTCTTTTGAATGCTTACCGTTGCAACAATCTTTCTTTTCTGATTTAGAAGATTTTTCTTTTTTGCAACAGGATTTTTCGGCTTTAGTTCCACACGCATAAGTCGAAGTTGGTAAGAATAAGCCAAGCATCAGAAATATAATTATTATGTGTAACTGTTTTTTCATAAAACAAATTTATGAAAAATAAATAACTTTTATTATGATTTGATTTCAATATTAAGGGAACCTCTAAAAACTGACTAATTTTTTTAACTCATTAATTTTTTGTATTTTTAGCTAATGAAACAGTTCAAAAAACATAGAGATTACGGATTT
>JAYTVI010000010.1:0-9018 GCA_043744095.1 Flavobacterium sp. | reverse complement strand
CTTTTTCTTTTTCGTTTTCTGCAATTAGCTTTTGTTTGGCTGTTTTTTGAACACTTATTTTTTGGTTGTAATTCTCTAATTCTAATGATTTTTGATTGATCTCTTCACCTTGAACTTTACGGAAACTGGTGTATTGTTTCATGTATTGTGCTCGTTTGTAGGCTTGAAGAAAATTCTGTGACGATAAAATAAACATAGCTCTACTTTGCTCTGATCGACTTTTGTATGACTTTACAATCATTTTTGAATAATCTTCCTTAAGTATCGTCAATTCGTTTTTTAATCTGTTGATATTAACTTGATTGATGTACATATCATTACTCATAAGTTTGGTTTGCTTCTCGGTTGTAGTAATCAGCTTTTCTTTAAGTTTTATCTTTTCGGTTTGTAGATTAAGTTGCTTTTCTACTGTTTTTTCTTTCGATTTTACATTTTGTAATTGCTGTTCTTTTTCACGAATTTCTTGTAAAATCTGAGCTTTTCGTTGTTCTAGTTTTTCTTGTTGCGTTATCTGACTCCACGAAAGTGAAGTTAACAATAGTAAAAAACATATAATAAATTTTTGCATAGGAACTAATTTGTACAAATCTAGTTAATTGATATTTTATCATATCCGTCAGGAACACTATAAGGAAAAGTCAACTCTTCGTTTAGTGTAATAGTCTTATATTCAATATCTATATTGGTTTTTTTTGAGTTTTGATATGCATTTATCACAATTCCTGACGGAAAAAATAGCTGATTGTATTCCATAAAATTAGGATATTCTATCTGCATCATTCGTTCTTCATTTATTTGTGTAAGTTGTTCTTTTTTTAATTGAAATTTATCCGCTTCAAAAAAATAGGCTTTGATAATATTGGTGTCAGATTTACTTTCTAATTTGTAAAGTTTATCTACAATAGAAGTAGTAAATTTATCATTTTTTAAATCGTCTATTGCTTCACCTATCAACATATTTTGTACCTTTTGATAATCTAAATCTGTACCAAGCCATTGGCTTAATGCAGAAAAATTACCTTCAAAATATTTGCTTCCTAATTTTTCATAATACTTTACTTCGGTTGGTGTTATCAAGGCTTTTGCCATTGTAATACCAAGAAAACGAATACTTACCAAAATCATTTCATCTTTCTTTATTTTTATTTCTGCCGTTACATTTTGAGATTGTTTGTCGTCTTCATAATGTGCATTTGATTTTATATAAAGCGTCGAAAAGTCTTTTTTATTATTATAATGATTGTCTATAATTTTAACTGAAGATAATTTTGAGTTTGCTTCACCCTCTATAAGCACAGCTTTTGATTTGCAGGAAACTAAAAAAACAATTACAAACAAGCCTAAATATTTATACATTACTTCTTTGATTTTAATAGTTTTTCTGCTTTTGCAAAATAATTTTCTTTCTTTTTAATATCACCCAAACCAGAATAGGCTTCTCCTAATTGTATATTGAAATTGATTTCTAAAGCCGAATCATCAACCAAATAATCTAAACCTGATTCTAGAAAATCTTTTGCTTTTTTATAATTTTTTTGTTGATTGTTTGCCAATCCTGCATAATAATATAATTGCGGTTGAAGAGGAAAAATTTCTAATAATGTCTCAGATTTTTTGGCCAAAACATCAAATTGTTGTTTCTCTAAATAGACTTGAAGCAACAACAAATTGGTTTCTAAATCCTCTGGATTTGATTTTAAATGCATTTCATAATAATGAATGGCTTTGTCCCAAAAACTTTTATTATGATAAAACTTTCCTATTTCTTTGGCTACCTGAACATCTTTATCGTTGTCAAAATATGAAATTGCTTTGTCTAAATCTGCGTCAAATTGAGGTTTGTCTTTTGTAAAAATCAGAAATTCATTGAGCATTCTATGCTTTATTTTAGAGTCGATTTTATTGCTTTTGAAAACCATGTTCATCGATTTTACAGCATTCTCACCATCATTGTTATTCAAATGATATTTAAATAAGCTTACTTGTGCCCAGTCTGATGTTGGAATTTCTACTTCTAGTTTTTTGGCAATTTCTAATGCTTTTTCTTCTTGATTACTTTCTGAATACAAATAAATCAATGCTATATAATTTGACTCCTCTTTTGGGAATTTTTTAATTTGATTGATTAGATTCTCTTTTTCTGAACCTTGATATTTTGACACTTTCAGAATTTGATTTTTATAATTTTCTCTTATTTCAGATTTTCCAACAGTGTCATTTAATTCGTTGATTAACTCCAGTGCTCTGTCGAATTGTTGGGTATTCATATACAAAGAAACCAAATCTTCTTTATATTCTTTTTTGAATTCTATGAGTTTTGTAACAATTTCAATTGCTTGATTATAATCTTTAGTTTCATAACACACATCATACATTCCTACCCAAAACCATTTGTTTTTTGGGTCAATTTGAGTTGCTTTTTCAAAAGATTTATAAGCATCGGTATAGTTTTTTTGAGCGAGATAATTTTTTCCTAATTCAAAAAAAACAGTTGCATTATTGGGTTCTAGTTTCTGACATTTCTCTAAAGCTGTGATTGCTTTGTCATAGTTTTCAATCCCTTTTTGTACTAACGATTCATAAAAATAATTTTGAAACTCATCATTTGCCAATGCTATTTCGTCTGGTTCAGTTTGAGCCAAAATCGGCACTGAATTGCATAGCAAAACAAATAGATAAAAGACAAAAATTATTTTTTTCATTATATTTTATTCTAAAACTGAATAGTCGCCAATGCTAATACTTGTAAAATTTCCGTCATAAACGGCATGACTTCCTATCATTGCGTTGTCTAAATTTGCGTTTCTAATATGTGAATTGGTTTGAACCAAGCTGTTTTTTATAGTACTGTCTTTTACGTGACAACCTTTTCCTAATGACACATTTGGACCTACTGTTGTATTGATCAAATAAACGTCTTCTCCAATATAACAAGGCGGAATAATCGTTGAGTTCTCTAGCTTGACATCATAAGCAACTAAATGTTCTCCGTCGTTGTGCAAAAATCCTAACATTCTCGAATTGGTTTCGACAGTTACATTTTTGTTACCGCAATCCATCCATTCGTCAACTTTTCCAGGAACAAATTTCATTCCTTTTTCCATCATTTGCTTAATACCGTCATTTATTTGATATTCACCACCATGAATAATGTTGTTGTCTAAAACCAATTGCAACTCCTTTTTTAAAACGGCAACATCTTTAAAATAGTATATTCCTATCACTGCTAAATCTGAAACAAACTCTTCTGGTTTTTCTACCAATTCTATTATTTCGTTGGCATCGTTCAGGTTTATTACCCCAAATGCTTCTGGTTGGTCTACTTGTTTTACCCAAATTACGCTATCTGCGGTTTGGTCTAAATCAAAATCGGCACGAATTAAAGTATCTGCATAAGCAATTACTGCTGGTCCAGACAAAGATTCTTTGGCACACATTATTGCGTGTCCTGTTCCGAGTGCTTCGTTTTGATAATATATTGTTCCTTTTGCGTTTAATTTTTGTGCTATAGCAATAAGTTCGTCTTCGACTTTTTTACCAAAACTTTCGTGAATGATAAAAGCAACTTCGTCTATTGGTTGATTTAAAACTCCTGCAATATCTTCTACAAGTCTATGCACAATTGGCTTGCCTGCAATAGGAATTAATGGTTTTGGTACTGTTAATGTATGCGGTCTTAATCTGGAACCACGTCCAGCCATTGGTACTATTATTTTCATTTGTTATGTTTTTTTTTTAAATTCAAAATTCGTTATTCTTTATTGAATATTCAACCTTATTTTTTTAGTTTAACTTCTTTTTTATTTCTTGAAGTTTCTAAGCTTTTTACAAAAATGGATATTAATTCATCATTTTCTTTAATTGCAATTATCAAACTTTGTTCTTCTTTTAAATACAATTTTGCTCTATAAATAATTTTTAAACAAGAATGTGTTTCTCTCAATTCTTTGAGAACAACCGACATTTAATGAATAAAATCATTTCTTGATTCTGCACTTTGAGCTTCGCTATAATTTAAAGATGGCGATGTTCCAGATCTTACAATTTGTCCAGATAAATGATTTCCTGCCTTTGTTGTGTTTATGTTATCTGTAATGTTAATTATTGTTACTGCAAAATCAATTAGACGTTCGTGTAAATCAAATACTTTCATTTATTATTTTGAATTTTGAATATTCAACTTAGAATTTTGAAATTCTGAAATTATTTTACTCCTGTGCTTCCAAAACCGCCTTCACCTCTTGAGGTTTCTGATAATCCTTGAACTTCAATCCAGTTTGCTCTTTCGTGTTTGGCTATGATGAGTTGTGCTATTCGCTCTCCGTTTTCGACTACAAATGTCTCGTTGGATAAATTTACTAAAATTACTCCTATTTCTCCTCGATAATCTGCATCTACAGTTCCTGGTGAATTGAGAACGGTTATGCCTTTTTTGGCAGCCAAACCGCTTCTTGGTCGCACTTGTGCTTCGTAACCGATTGGCAATTCTATAAAAAGTCCGGTTTTGATTATGGCTCTTTCTAATGGATTTAATGTAACTGGCGTATCTAAATTGGCACGTAAATCCATTCCTGCCGAAGCAATTGTTTCGTAATTGGGTAACTGATGCTGTGATTTGTTAATGATTTTTATGGTCATTGTTTTATGCAATATGTTTGTTTGAGCCCTGATAGTAGTGGAAATCCTTTTGGTTTTTTCTTTAAAAATCAAAAGATTGCAACGGATAGCAGGAATAGCTCCAAAAATACTATTTTCTTTTTAAAATTCTTGTCAAAGTTTCTTTTTCGTTTTTATAAATAAAATATAAAAAGAAACCGAGTAATACTATTTTAAGAACGTAGTTTTGACGAATATAGGGTATGTAAAATGATATTCCGGAAAGTACTATTGTAAGTCCTAAATAACTAAAAATTTTGTTGATATCGTACGGAATTGGGTATTTTTTTTGTCCTAATTGGTACGAAATTATCATCATGCTACCATAGGCTGCAATGGTTGCTATTGCTGAGCCATAGTAACTCATTTTTGGTATTAATAAAAAGTTTAAGGTTAATGTGACTATTGCTCCGACGATTGAAATGTAGGCGCCAATACTGGTTTTGTCTATTAGTTTGTACCAAATAGAGAGATTGGTATATATTCCTAGGAAGAAATTTGCTAAAACTATAAGTGGCACTACCTTCATTGCGTCCCAATAATCGGGGTTTGGCACAAGAAAATGTTTGAGTAAATCTGCAAAAACAATTACAAACAAACAAATAAATGAGCCAAAAATGACAAAATATTTTGTGATTGTTGCGTAGGTTTGTTGTGCATTTTCGTTGCTTGCATGACTAAAAAAAAATGGTTCGATACCTAATGTATAGGCTGTTCTGAAAAGTACCATAAACAATCCGAGTTTGTAGCAGGCAGAATAGGCACCGATATCTGACTTGCTTACGTGGAGTTTTTCTAGTAAGATTTTGTCGAAATGTTCGTTGATTGCAAAAGCGATACCGGCGATAAGTATGGGTAATCCGTAGGACATCATTCGTTTCCAAAGGTCGTAATCGAACTTGCCTTTTAATGTGAAATAATCAGGCGAAAGGATTATAAATGTTAGCAAACTAGCAATTAGATTAGAAATAAAGATATATCCTATTTGAAAGTTTTCATAATAAATTGAACTCCAAAATCCGGTGGCGTTTTGTGCTACTATTTTGGGCAAAAAGGCAAGGAAGAAAACGTTTAAACACAAGTTTACCATTACATTTCCTATTTTGATAGCGGCATAAAACATAGGTCTTTTGTTGGCTCGTAATTTAGAAAATGGAATAATTGCTAATGCATCGAGAACTAGAATCCAAATAGTGTAGGTTATATATTCTGCGTTGATATTGGCCCAATTAGAAATTGTTTTGCGATATAGAATTCCGAATACTAAAAAGATTAAAGAGGTCCAGAAAATAGAGAGTGTTGCTGTTGAGATTACTTTTTTCTTATCTGTTTCTGAATTAAAAAATCTAAAAAAAGAAGTTTCCATTCCGTAGGAAAGTACCACGTTGAAAAACACTAAATAAGCAAAAATAATGGAGACTTCTCCCATTTCGCTTTTGTTGGGCAAATAGTAAACATATAACGGGTTGAGCAAAAAACTTATCATTCTAGGCAAAACAGTTGCCAAGCCATAGATAGCAGTTTGTTTGAAAAGATTTTTATATAGACTCAAGACGTATTTGTTTAAAGAACAAAAATAAGGATTTGTTTCAGGGCAAATGCACACTTTTATAAAAAAAACAAAAAACGCTTCGAATTGCTTGAATTAACACCAATTGAATTTTTGTCTGATTCACGAATCACAAAAATGTAAATTAGTGCTGTTTATTTTTTAACAATTTTTTTAATCTATTATTTAGGATTACATTTTGAACTAAATCTTGACTTGGCAAAACAGGGCAAACTCATACTTTTTTTCCGCCACAAATTACACAAATTAACACAAATGTGAATCTGACAACAGACAGATTTAATTATTTTTTAAAATTAATCACACTAATTTATCACTCTTTTGGAAATTCGAGTAATTTAAAAATTGAAATTAGTACAAATTAGTGTAATTCGTGTACGTTTTTTTAAATTTTAACAAAGGGTGAGTTTGCTCTGCTTGGCAAAATGGTTTGTGTAATTCTTTTTAATAAAATTGTATATTTTTGTAGATATTTATTTGGTTTTAAATGGCTAAGTAAAGTCAAATATTTATTGTTGTGTTTTGAAATAATAATCACATAACAAATTGATTATTAATTAAAAAAATAGGCCTTTTTTCATAGTCAATCCTTTACTCCACCATAAATTTGATGGTTTGCAAATCTTCATTAGCAACCATAACTTTTGCTAAATACATTCCCGAAACTAATTGAAATTCAAATTTTTGGTCTAAGCTAGTAATTGGTGTTTTATAAACTACCCTACCTTGCATATCTACAACAACAAGATTTTGATTAGGACTTAAACTAGCAATACCCGATAATATAAAAACCCCTTTATTAGGATTGGGATACAATGAAATTTTGCTTTTAGAAAAAGCTGAAGTTTTTAAATCTATATTGTCAAAACGCGCAATAAAGGAATTCCTGTGTGTACTATTAAACAAATTTATATTCGGTTGCAAAGAATTTGGAGTACTGATATTGGTTGTACTTGCTGTACCGCCTACAACATAAAAACTATCATTACCAAAAGGAATCATTTGGGCAACGGTATCAAACTTATCTCCACCAAAATAGCTGCACCAGTTTCTTTGCCCACTAGTAGAAAATTCACAAAAAAAACCGTCACTTAATAAACTCCCACCGCCAATAAAAGATTCTTGGTATACTCCTGTGGTAGTTATATTATTACTTCCTGTACCACCACCAAGATACAATTTATTGTTTTTGACATTTAAATCAAAACTATATTCTATATCGTTGCCTCCAAATAAAGTAGCCCATTCTCGTTGCCCATCTGTATTAAATTTTACAAGATACAAATCATATAAGCCAGCAAAATTAGATTGAAAGCAACCCGCCGAAGTAAAATTGGCTGGGTTAATCATTTCAGGATAATGTTCTACACCACTCATAAAATACAAATCTGTAGCCGTAGCAGCTTTGATTCTAAATTGTCCATAGCTAACCGAACCACTATAATAAGTACTCCAAATACGCTGGGTTAGATTTTTATTAAATTTAGAAATATAATTTTTAACAGAATTTGCATTATAATCGGAATCATAACAACCCGTAGAGGCATAATATCCTGTATTTTCATCCTGTAAACTAGTATCACCACAAATATATATATTACCGCTAGGGTCACAAGATAAAGTAATATTATATCCATAATTATTTTGTATTAGTCCATTTGAAGCAATACTATAATCTACACCTCTTACTTTGCCTGTATAAGTACCCGCAATGCGGTTGCCTTGCTTATTAAACGAATTTATATACCCATTACGGTAGCTTTGTACAGGATCATTATTGGGAGCACAACAAAAAGAGGTTTCTAGAAAAGCTCCTGTTGTAGCAACACCGCTTGTATTGTTGGTAATACCCGATACAAATATAGTATCGGTAATGTCTATTGCTATTTCGCTAACACTACCGTACAGATACGTACACCATTCTCTTGTTCCTGAAGGTGAAAATTTTGTCATAAAACTGGTTACACCTATCGGCGAAGGTGTCGTCAGAAAAGCACCAGAAGTAATCATTCCAGTTGTGCTTGAGGTAGCTCCAATTATGTAAATATTGTCTTGTGAATCTATCGCTATCGATTTTTTAACAGCATGACGAGCCTCCGAACCATCACCTCCATAATAGGTTGCCCACAGCAAAGTGCCTTGTGGCGATATTTTGGTGAGTAAAAAATCGCTTGCACCGCCACCAGATTGTGGCTGAAATGCATTAGCAGTAGCAAGATTTGTATAATAGTTTTGCGGTGCACTAGAAGAAAATTTTAAATTAGTATATTCAATCAAATTATTTTGGGAATCTATAGTATAGGAAGTTTGATCAGAAGTAGTATCTATTCCTATATAGGTTGACCACGTTTTTTGATGGTGGTACTGCCCATAACCTAGATTAAAAAAAAGAAACGTAATAATATAATATCGTAGTGTCATACTTTTTGTTTTTTTTTGAGTTAATAAATAACGACGATAGTATAATAAATACATTGAACCGCATAAATCATAGATAATAAAGTTAGAAAAAGAGCTTTGCATAATATAGATTTCACATATTTTCAAAATCATTTTTTAATCAGTGAATCTATGGCTAAAAAAGCGAAGCAAAGCTTCAAAAAACTAAACCTGAAGAGATTAAATATCTTTATTTTTATGTGATTAAAAAATAAAAATACTTTTTATACTTATGCAAAAATAATCTAAAAATATAAAGGGAATCTCTAAAAACGCATTAATTTTTTTAACTCATTAATTTTTTGTATTTTTAGCTAATGAAACAGTTCAAAAAACATAGAGATTACGGATTT
>JAYTVI010000009.1:0-9125 GCA_043744095.1 Flavobacterium sp. | reverse complement strand
CGTCGTACACTATTGGTATTGATACAATTGAAGTTATGCAAGAAAAAATAATAGAAATGCCTTGGCCAATTTATAAAATCAAATTAGGTACAAAAAACGATATTCAAATTGTAGAACAACTCCGAAAAATTACTTCCTCAACATTTAGAATCGATGCTAATTGTGCCTGGACAGCAGAAGAAACACTACGATATGTACCAATTTTAAAAGAATTGAATGTAGAATTTATTGAGCAACCATTAAAAGCAGAAGATATTGAAGGTATGAAAAAAGTAAAAGCCCATTCTGTACTTCCTATAATTGCTGACGAAAGTTGTCAGAAAGAACAAGATGTGGCTTTATGTTCAGAATTGTTTCACGGAATTAATATTAAATTAATGAAATGTGGCGGAATTACTCCTGCTTTGCGAATGATAGAAAATGCAAAAGAAAAAAAATTGTTACTTATGGCTGGATGTATGACAGAATCTACAGTTGGAATTTCGGGATTGGTACAAATTGCTCCACTTTTAGATTATCTAGATGCGGATGGTGCATTGCTATTAAGTATCGATATAGCTACTGGTGCAACATTTAATTATGGCAAAATTGTTTATCCAGAAACCTATGGAACAGGTGTAAAAATGCTTTAATAAAAAATCAACAAAATGTTAATAACTTCAATAGCAAATGAAGCTTTTCTAGTATAATATCAGTCTCAATTTTATATATTTGCCTGTTAGACAAAAAATACATTTTTACTATAAATTTATTATGAGCGACGAGATTAAGAAGAACAATTATTCAGCAGATAGTATTCAGGCATTAGAAGGAATGGAGCACGTAAGAATGCGTCCATCGATGTATATTGGAGATGTAGGTGTAAGAGGTTTGCACCATTTAGTTTATGAAGTTGTCGATAACTCTATCGATGAGGCAATGGGAGGACATTGTGATAACATAATTGTAGATATCAACGAAGACGGATCAATATCTGTTGAAGATAATGGTCGTGGTATTCCAGTAGGAATTCACAAAAAAGAAGGTGTTTCTGCACTTGAAGTAGTAATGACCAAAATAGGTGCTGGAGGTAAGTTTGATAAAGATTCGTATAAGGTTTCTGGAGGACTTCACGGTGTTGGGGTTTCTGTGGTAAATGCTCTTTCAAATCATTTAAGAGCAACTGTTCATAGTAGTGATGGTAAGGTTTACGAACAAGAGTATGAAAAAGGAAAATCTTTATATCCTGTAAAACAAATTGGTGAAACAACAAAAAGAGGAACAATAGTTACTTTTTATCCAGATCCAACTATTTTCACTCAGACTGTAGATTATTCTTATGATACATTATCAGCTCGTATGCGAGAATTGTCCTATTTGAATAAAGGAATCACAATTACTTTTACAGACAAAAGAGAAGTAGACAAAGACGGAAATTTTGTTCAAGAAATTTTCCATTCAGAAGAAGGATTGAAAGAATACATTCGATATTTAGATGGAAATCGTGAGCCAATTATTGCACACGTAATTTCGATGGATAATGAAAAAGGAGAAATTCCTGTTGAGGTTGCTCTGATTTACAATACAAGTTATACTGAGAATATTTTTTCGTATGTAAATAATATCAATACTCACGAAGGAGGAACGCATTTGCAAGGTTTCAGAACTGGTTTGACACGTTCTTTAAAAAAATATGCGGATGCTTCTGGAATGTTAGACAAACTGAAATTCGAAATTGCTGGAGATGATTTCCGTGAAGGATTGACAGCAATAATTTCGGTAAAAGTAGCAGAACCACAATTTGAAGGTCAGACTAAAACTAAACTTGGAAATAGAGAAGTTGTGTCTCCTGTATCTCAAGCAGTTGGCGATATGATAGAAAATTATTTGGAAGAGAACCCAAATGATGCTCGTATTATTGTTCAGAAAGTAATATTGGCTGCACAAGCTCGTCACGCTGCAAAAAAAGCACGTGAAATGGTACAACGTAAAACCGTACTTGGCGGTGGAGGTTTACCAGGGAAATTATCAGATTGTTCAGAGCAAGATCCAGCAAAATGCGAAGTATATCTTGTCGAGGGAGATTCTGCAGGTGGAACTGCAAAACAAGGTCGTGATAGAGCATTTCAAGCTATTTTGCCATTAAGAGGTAAGATTTTGAATGTTGAAAAAGCAATGGTTCATAAAGTTTTTGAAAACGAAGAAATTAGAAATATATTTACGGCACTTGGTGTAACGATTGGTACTGCGGAAGATAGTAAAGCTTTAAATCTTGAAAAATTGCGTTACCATAAAGTAATTATTATGTGTGATGCCGATGTCGATGGTAGTCATATTTCTACCTTAATATTAACCTTCTTTTTCCGTTTCATGAAAGAATTGATAGAGGAAGGACACGTATACATTGCAGCACCACCATTATATTTAGTTAAAAAAGGAAATAAAAAAGAATACGCTTGGAACGATAATCAACGAGATATTGCAAATGAAAAAATGGGTGGTAGCGCTGCAATACAGCGATATAAAGGTCTTGGAGAAATGAATGCAGAGCAATTGTGGGAAACTACAATGGATCCTAATTTCAGAACATTACGACAAGTTACCATTGATAGTTTGGCAGAAGCTGACAGAGTATTCTCTATGTTAATGGGTGATGAAGTGCCACCAAGAAGAGAATTTATCGAGAAAAATGCTGTATATGCAAATATTGATGCGTAATTAATTACGGAATTTTCTAGCCCCGATAGTAGTGGAAATCCTTTTTTAAACTCGTCAGTTCGAGTTTTTTGTGGAGTGAAACGAAACAAAAAGTAACAAGAACAAGAGATTAAAAAAGATTGCAACGAATAGCGGGATTAGCTTCAAAAAAATATAATTAAAAATAATAAACATTTAAAAATGAAAGTTACAATTGTAGGAGCAGGAAATGTTGGAGCAACCTGCGCAGATGTTATTTCTTACAGAGGTATAGCAAGTGAAGTAGTCGTATTAGACATTAAAGAAGGATTTGCAGAAGGAAAAGCAATGGATATTATGCAATGTACTACCAATACTGGGTTTAATACTCGAGTTACAGGTATTACTAATGACTACTCAAAAACTGCCAATAGTGATGTGGTAGTAATTACGTCTGGAATTCCAAGAAAACCTGGGATGACTAGAGAAGAACTAATTGGTATAAATGCAGGTATTGTAAAATCTGTAGTTGATAATGTTTTAAAACATTCTCCAAATACAATTGTTGTTGTAGTTTCAAATCCTATGGATACAATGACTTATTTAGCATTGAAAGCTACAGGATTGCCAAAAAATAGAATAATAGGAATGGGTGGTGCTTTAGACAGTTCTCGTTTCAAATATTATTTATCAAAAGCTTTAGACAAACCAGCAAATGATGTTTCGGCAATGGTTATTGGTGGTCACGGAGATACAACAATGATTCCATTGACAAGATTGGCTTCATATAACGGAATTCCAGTTTCAGAATTTTTAACTCAAGAACAATTAGATAAAGTAGCTGCAGAAACTATGGTTGGTGGTGCTACTCTCACAGGATTATTAGGTACTTCTGCTTGGTATGCTCCAGGAGCATCTGTTGCTTACTTAGTAGATAGTATTTTGAACAATCAAAAGAAAATGATTGCTTGCTCAGTATTACTTGAAGGAGAGTATGGACAATCAGATATTTGTATTGGAGTACCATGTATAATAGGTAGCAACGGAATCGAAGAAATCGTTGATATCAATTTAAATGATTCAGAAAAAGCTTTATTTGCCAAAAGTGCAGATGCAGTTAGAGCAATGAATGCTGATTTGAAATCGGTTTTATCATAAGTATTTTTACAAAATAAAAAAAAGACTGCAATTGTGCAGTCTTTTTTTTGAGATTAATCCATAAATAAATTGGTTAATCTTTTTGTAAATTATATATTTGCTCGGTTTAAAAAAATAGGAATGTTTTGAATTTTAAAACAATAGTTATAAAATTCAAAATACTTTATTTTTTTAACAATAAATTAAAGAAAAATAACAAAAATTAATTAATTTTTAGTAATAATGCAGAATAGAGGACTAGTTAAATTTTTTGCAATTTTATTTGCATTGGTGAGTATTTACCAACTTTCTTTCACTTTCGTTTCACATAATGTAGAGAGTGATGCAAAAACATTTGCAAAAGGCAATTCAGAAAAAGAAGTAAAATATTTAGATTCAATCGGGAAAGAAAAAGTTTTCAGTCTTGGTTTTACTGATTTTACCTATAATGAAGTAAAAGACAAAAAAATCAATAAAGGTCTTGACCTTGAAGGAGGAATCAATGTGCAACTTCAAATTTCGGTAAAAGATATTATTAAAGGGTTGGCAAACAATTCTAAAAATCCTGTTTTCAATCAAGCTATAGCAAATGCTACTAAAAACAGACAAGGAAATCAAGATTACCTTGATGTGTTTTTTAATGAATTTGAAATTGCTTCAAACGGAACAACAAAATTAGCTTCGCCAGATATTTTTGCAAACAAAACTTTAGGAGACGAGATCACCTTTAAAATGGCTGATAACGAAGTAAAAAAAGTTATTCGTAGAAAAGTTGATGAGTCAATAGAAAGTGCTTTTGAAGTACTTAGAAAACGTATTGATAAATTTGGTGTAACACAACCAAACATTCAAAAAATTGGAGAATCTGGAAGAATCTTAGTAGAACTTCCTGGTGCTAAAGATGTAGACCGTATCAAAAAATTATTACAAAGTACCGCTCAATTAGAGTTCTGGGAAACCTATAAAATTGATGATATGGGTAATTTCTTGATGGCTGCCAACAATGCGTTGAAGCTTACTGAGAAATCTGCAATTGAAGTAAAAGAAACAGCAAAAACAGGAATAGATACTTTATTGACTGATAAAACAAAAGATACTGTTGCACCAAAAAAAGGTCAAAATCCTTTATTAGATAAATTTGTATCTCAAGGTGGCGGAGCAGTTCTTGCAATTGTTGATCCAAAAGATACTTCAGCAATCAATGGTTATTTGAAAAGACAAGACATTAAAGTTTTAATGCCGGCTGACAAACGTTATGCAAAATTTGTATGGGGAAAACCTGCAACAAGTATTGATGAAAAAACCAAAAAGGAAGTAACAACAGTTGAGTTATATGCTTTAAAAGGAAACAGAGACAATCAAGCAGCTATGAGCGGTGGTGTTGTAACGGATGCAAAAGACTCTTTTGACCAATTAGGAAAACCATCAGTAACAATGCAAATGAGTGGTGCTGGTGCAAAAGCTTGGGAAGAATTAACAGGAAAAGCATACAGTCAAAAAAGTAATATTGCGATAGTATTAGATGATATTGTTTACTCTGCACCTGGAGTAACTAGTGGACCAATTTCTGGTGGAAGATCTGAAATTTCTGGGGTTTTTGATATTACAGAAACAAAAGATTTAGCCAACGTATTAAGAGCCGGAAAATTACCAGCTGCTGCAGAAATAGTGCAATCAGAAGTGGTTGGACCATCATTAGGACAAGAAGCAATTGATAATGGTACAACCTCCGCTATTATAGGATTGTTGATTGTAGCACTTTGGATGATTGTATATTATGGAAAAGCAGGTTGGTATGCAAATATTGCATTGTTGATAAACTTATTATTCTTATTCGGAATTTTAGCAAGTTTAGGAGCTGTATTGACTTTACCAGGAATTGCAGGTATTGTTTTAACAATGGGTACAGCAGTTGATGCAAATATCATTATTTATGAAAGAGCAAAAGAAGAACTTAGACATGGAAAATCACTCGAGGATGCTGTAAAAACATCTTTTGGGTGGAAAGGAGCAATGCGATCTATAGTTGACGCAAACGTTACTCACGTATTGACGGGAGCTGTTTTATTAATTTTTGGAACAGGACCTATTCAAGGTTTTGCTACTACTTTATTAATTGGTATTGCAACATCATTATTTACATCAATATTTATTACAAGAATATTGCTTGATTGGAGTATTGCAAGAGGAAATAAATTATCGTTTACTACTGGATTTTCTAAAAATTTCTTTACAAATTTCCATTTTGATTTCCTTGGAATTAAAAAATACACGTATATCTTTTCTTTAATTGTATGTATCGTAAGTGTTGTTTCGTTAATGACAAATGGTTTGAATCAAGGTGTTGACTTTGTCGGAGGTAGAACTTTTCAAGTTCGTTTTGAGAAACCAGTTTCTGCAGAAATTGTTAGAGCAGAATTATTAAAAGTTTTTGACGGAAGTGCAGAAGCTAAAATATTTGGTAAAGACAATCAGTTGAAAATTACCACTAAATATAAAGTAAAAGAAGCAGGAAATGATGCTGATCAAGCCGTAAATAAATTACTTTATAATAATTTGAAAAAACATTTTGATGCTAATATGACGTATGAAAAATTCGTAAATAGTTATGATGGAAAACAATACGGTATTTTACAAGCTTCAAAAGTAGGACCAACTGTTGCAGATGATATTAAAACAAATTCTTACTGGGCTGTTATAGGAGCAATGTTAATTGTAGGACTTTATCTTGTAATAAGTTTCAGAAAATGGCAATATAGTCTTGGTGCGATTGCTGCTGTTGCTCACGACGTTATTTTTGTATTGGGAATTTATTCCTTATTATGGAAATATATGCCATTCGGAATGGAAATTGATCAGCACTTTATTGCTGCTATTCTTACTGTTATTGGTTATTCTATGAACGATACTGTAATTGTATTTGATAGAGTACGTGAATACTTAGGTGGTAAAGCAAAAGGGAACTTCAATTCTATAGTAAATCAATCAATTAATTCTACAATGTCAAGAACTATTAATACATCGTTAACGATGATATTAGTATTGCTGATAATGTTTATTTTCGGAGGGGAATCAATAAGAGGATTTATCTTTGCAATGTTAATAGGTATTGTAGTAGGAACATACTCTTCATTATTTATTGCTACTCCAGTTTTAGTAGATACTATTTCTGATGCTGAGCACAAACGTATTGAAGAAGAACATAATAAAGAGTAACTAAAACACTTTTTTTATATTAAATTAAAAAGCCCGATATTGAGATATCGGGCTTTTTAATTTGTTTATTTTTTTATATATTTATCGTTTAGCTCTATACCTGAAAGAATCAGTGGTTTCACTTTATCTATTCTTGTTAACTTAGTTTCTTCCTTTTTAGCTGATTCAATATATTCAGTAAATTCATTTCTTTTAGATAGAGATAATTTTCGAAAGGCTTGGTTTAGATTACTATTTGATTTGAATTCATTTTCTAAAAAAGTTGAGGCTAATTCAGGCTTTCTTTCAGGTTTAATATTCAAACCAAGTTTTTCGTTTTCAATTGCTTCATTAATATAAATTAAAATCTGATTTTCAATTATTTCAGATTTAGAAGTAAATCGCCATTGTCTTAATGATTTTGTAACGCCTTCATTTGCATTTACTAAAACATTAAGTTCATCTTTTAGAAACACACCATTAAAAAACCAAATGGTAAAGAAATTTTTAAACCCACCAATACCAATTATGTTTTTATTATTGTAGGTATAAACAATTCCACCCCATTTATTTGTTTCAACTAAATCTGTATTGTCAATAATAGTTTTTAGAATTTCTAATTCTACTTCCATTGATTTATTTTATCCCAAGTATATTTTACTTTTTCTTCAGGTTCCAATTAATGTTTCTTTTTTTTAGTTTTTTTAACTTTTTCATTGTTGTTGAAATCAGTACTTGCAGTTAGTTCTGCGATTTTTATAATCACATCAATTGCTTTTTGCATGCTCTCTACAGGTACATATTCATATTTACCATGAAAATTATGTCCGCCTGCAAAAATATTAGGACACGGTAATCCCATATAAGATAATCTACAACCATCAGTACCACCACGGATTGGTTTTATAAGTGGTTTTATATCTAATTGCTTCATTGCTTTTTCTGCAAGATCAACAATATACATGACAGGCTCTACTTTTTCCTTCATATTATAATATTGGTCTTTTATTTCAGTAATTACAATATCTTCACCAAATTGTTTTGCAAAATTATTATTTAATTTTTTAGTAATGTCAAGAATTAATTTTTTTCTCTTTTTAAATTTTTTAGCATCATGATCTCTTATTATTAATTCCAATTTTGTATCTTCAATACTACCATTAATTTGAGTAATATGAAAAAAGCCATCATATCCTTTTGTTTCTTGAGGAATTTCCCTCTTCGGTAATTCATTTATAAATTCATTTGCAATTAGCATTGAATTTATCATTTTTCCTTTTGAATAGCCTGGATGAACACTTTTTCCTTTAATTGTTATTTTTACACCTGCAGCATTAAAATTTTCAAATTCTAGTTCTCCTATTTGGCTTCCATCCATCGTATACGCCCAATCCGCTCCAAATTTTTCAACATCAAATAGATCAGCACCACGACCAATTTCTTCATCAGGAGTAAAACCTACTCTTATTTTACCGTGTTTGATTTCAGGATTTTTAATCATAAATTCCATAGCTGTAATAATTTCGGTAAGTCCAGCTTTATCATCTGCGCCAAGTAATGTTGTGCCATCAGTTGTTATTAATGTCTGTCCTTTATATAATAAAAGATCTTTAAAATAATTTGGAGAAAGAATAATATTCTGCTCTTTATTCAACACGATATCTGCCCCATCATAATTATAAATAATTTGAGGATTTACATTTCTACCTGTAAAATCTGGTGTAGTATCATAATGAGATATAAATCCAATTGTAGGAACATCATTTTCTATATTACTAGGTAAAGTTCCCATTACGTATCCATTTTTATCAATTGTAACATCAGTCATTCCAATTGATTTTAATTCCTTTACTAAAAGTTTGGCTAAAACTAGTTGTTTTTTTGTACTTGGTGTTGTACTTGAATTCGCATCCGATTCGGTGTCTATTGATACATAACTAATAAATCGGTCAATAATATTTTGCATAATTTTAATTTTAATCAAATATACGAATTGGATATGATTATCGTCAATTTTAGTTTTTTTATAAGTTTAAAACTAAAGGGAATCTCTAAAAACGCATTAATTTTTTTAACTCATTAATTTTTTGTATTTTTAGCTAATGAAACAGTTCAAAAAACATAGAGATTACGGATTT
>JAYTVI010000008.1:0-9242 GCA_043744095.1 Flavobacterium sp. | reverse complement strand
TCTTTTGGGCTAAAGCCAATTGTGAGACGATTAAAATTGCTATTGCTAGTATCTTTTTTATGTGCTTCATATTGTTTTTGTTTTTTACACTTAGATTATTAATAATCCTATGTTTGAAAACTTTTTTTTAATTAGTTATCGACGAATTGGTTTTAGATTCTTCTAGTTTAATACTGTATAATTGTTTTTGAGCATCTTCTACAACATCCGAAAAATTGGTGAAATTTTTAATCACACTGTCCAAAATATAAGTCGCTTGAAAACTGTCTTTCAATCCGTAAAAGTTTTTTGCCATAATAACCAATCCTTTTGCTCCAAAATATTTATAACCAGAATAATCTTTTGTCAATTTCTGAACAGTAGTATTTGAGGCTTCAAATTTGCCATCTTTATTTTTGAAAAAAGCATCATAATACAAAGCTTCAGCAGCCAATTCTCCTTTGGCAATTGTCAATAATTTAGCATATGCTGTTCTTGCTTTTGGTTCATCATTGGTCTGAATTGCAGCTCTTGCAACAATAATCTGAGCATCACTTTTTACTTTATCATCAGTTTTAGGATTTCCTAAAACTTTGTCTGCATAAATTACTGCATTAGGATACTCTTTTTGTTCGTAATAGGTTTTCATTAAATTAGATTGTGCAAAAGTCACATTCTGAGGAAAATCGGCTTCGGTTTCTAATCGTTTTAAGATATTAATTGTTTTTGATGCATCTTGTTTTTTGATATAAATTTGTGCCAATCGTGCCAAAGCTTGTTCTGTAAATTCGTTTCTAGATTTTGAAATTACATATTCATAATTAGCAATAGAATTAGACTCTAAACCATCTGCAAAATACGATTGAGCCAAATAAAAGTTAGCTTTCAAAGCATGTATTCCGTTTGGAAATTTAGCAACATAACTACTTAAATTAGAAATTGCTTGTTTGGTATTATTCTGCAAATATTGTTTCTCAGCAGCTTCATAAGTATCATTGTCTAACTCAGCATCAGAAACTTCTACAAAATCTAATGTTCTAACCCAAGTTGCATATTCGTCTACTTTTCCGTTGTCTACATATATCAGTCGTGCTGTAGCAACTGCTTCTAATGCTTCTGGGCTTTTAGGATATTCGGCTGCTATTTTCTTAAATTTTGATAACGCTTGTACATCATTTTCGGCATTATAATAAATTAAACCTTGACGCAAAATGGCTTTTGATGAATACGAACCATTTTTAAATTCGCTTATTAACTGGTCATACGTTTTTATTGCACTGTCGGTTTTCTTTTCTACAACATACGTATTTCCTAGTTCAAACAACGCATCATCACGATATTGTGATTTTGGAAATGAGGTTAGAAATTTATTTAAATCTTCAATTTTTTTATCGTTTTTTGCAATAAAACCATAACTAATTGCTTTTTGGAAAGTAGCATAATCGGCATCGACACTTTTTACTTCAATAACTTTATTGTAGGCTTCAATTGCTGGCCAATATTTTGCTGTTACAAAACGACAATCTGCTAATCTTAGAAAAGCATCATTCAATCGAACTTTATCCTCTTTTACTGCATCAATATGGTTTTGAAAGTAATTTCCTGCTTGATCATATTCTTTTTGTTTGAAATAAACATACGCAATATTGTAGTTTATGTTTTTATTTTCAGGTGTTGTTTTTGCTTCCGGATACCCTACAAATTGTTTGAAACTAAGTAAGGCATCGTTAAAATTGTCTAAAACATATTCTGTTTCTCCTTTCCAGAAAATAGCTCTTGCCGAAAATTTAGCATTTTTTGGTTCTGCTATCGATTTTTTGAACATTGCCAAAGCTTCTATATAATTTCCGTCGGTATACAATTCTAATCCGCGATAAAACGTAACTTTTTGATAAGCTTCTTTATTGGCAAATGATTTGTTTTTCTCTAATAAATCTAAAGCTCCTTTATAGTTTTTTGAAGTAATAAAAGAATTAATCAACAATGTTTCAACCTCTTGTTTGTTTGGTGAATTAGGATATTTGGTTAAAAAAGTAGATAATACATCTGGAACCGATTGATAAGAATTTCCTATTTCGTAACTTAATTTAGCATAATTCAAACTAGCATCTTCTTGTATTTTTGCTTCAAAGTTCAATTCTGATGCATTTTTGAAAGCATTTAACGCTTGTTGTTTTCTATCAGTTTTGAGATAACTTTCACCCAAATGATAATAAGCATTTTGAGCTACAAAATCTTTACCTGCAATGATATTATTGAATTGCGAAATAGCGTTTTCATAATCTTTTTGCTGATAATAAGCATATCCCAAAAGATAGTAATCGGTATTGTTCCATTTTCCTTTTTTTCCTTTGTATAATGCGAGATACGGAATCGCTTTGTCGTATTGTTTGAGGTTAAAATAACTTTCTCCAATAATTTTATTCAATTCGGATTTTTCTAAAGGATTCGATTTTGGTAAAGCTACCATTCCCAAATCGATAGCTTTTTGAAAATTTCCTAATTTGAAATTCATATCGGCTTGAAAATAAGAAAGCTTTTCTTTGTATTTTTCTTCACCTGCAACATCTTCAAAATACTTATTTGCATTTTTATAATCGTCATTATCATAAGCCATAAATCCTAGATAATATTTGGCTTGCGAACCAAATTCTGCCGAGTTTACCACTTTATTAAAATAAGATGTAGCTTCTTTTTTCTTGTTGGCACTAAAAAAACAATAACCTCTCTGAAAATTAAATTTGTCTACATCTTCATAACTCAATGTGCTTTCGTCTACTTTTTCGAACCATTCTAGTGATTGCGGAAATTTTCCTTGTTCGAAATAAAATTGTGCAACTTCTATATAAGCTTGATTTTGTTTTGAACTTGTGGGATAGTCTTTAACAAAATTTTCCATCATTTCATCTGCATTGGCTTGATTTAAATGTATAGCGCAATTGGCACTGTAATAAGCACAATCAGCTTGAATTTCAGCATTTTTGTTGGAAGATTTAACACGATCAAAAATAATTTGAGCTGATAAATACTGATTGTTTTTGTACAACGAAACTGCTCTTTCAAAATCCTCTAAATCATGGGTATAAAAAGCAGATTTTTGAGCTGATGCTGATGAAATTGCTATAAAAAATAACAGAAAAAAGAACCAAGATTGTTTACGCATTGTTTATTTTTTTTATAGTTCAAATGTATCGTATTCTGTATCCTATAACGAAAGGGTTTATAGTTTTATTATGAACATCTTTTTTAACAAATAAAAAATTGTGATAATAGTTCTAAAATTTATTTTGAATCACAACGTTATCTTATTACTTTTACCCAATAAACAAATTTACTATGTCTGAATCAGTTTTATTCTTAAGAAACGTTTCCATTTATCAAGAAAATAGAGTTATTTTATCAAATGTGAATCTCGAAGTAAATCACGGAGAGTTTATCTATATAATTGGAAAAACTGGTTCAGGAAAAAGTAGTTTTATGAAAACCCTATATGCTGATTTACCTTTGACAGAAGGGCAAGCAAGTATTGTTGGTTATGATTTGGCGAATTTAAAAGAAAAAGATATACCCTATTTGAGACGAAAAATAGGTATTGTTTTTCAAGATTTTTTGCTTTTACCAGATCGTTCTGTTAGCGAAAATATGCTTTTTGTACTCAAAGCTACAGGTTGGACAGAAAAAGAAGAAATGCAAAACAAAATTGATGAAGTCCTAGACAAAGTTGATTTGAAATCAATAGCAAACAAAATGCCACATCAACTTTCTGGTGGAGAACAACAACGTGTTGCTATTGCTCGTGCTTTGCTAAATGATCCAGAACTTATTCTTGCAGACGAACCAACAGGAAATCTTGACCCTCAAACAAGTGTAGAAGTTTTAGAAGTATTACGAAAAATAAATGCCAACGGAAAAACTGTTATTATGGCAACTCATGATTATGCAGTGATTATGAAATTTCCTTCTAAAACCTTAAAATGCGAGGATAGTAAAATTTTTGAAGTCGTTCAACGGTCTGTTTAAATATACTTTTTTTCTTGTAAAAACTTTGCAATTAATAACAATACAAAAGGAAACGTTATTGCATTAAAACGATCACCTTCGCTACAAGAAATTCCTGAAGTGAAAATAATATACAAAATAAAAAAAGAGATAAAACTATAAAACACTTCCGATTTATAACTTTTGAAAAAATAAAATGTAGCAAATACAAGTGCCAAAATTGAGAAAAGTCTGTTTTGGTATGCTGCAAGTGATTTGAAGAAAAGTTTTGAAGCATCAAAATAACTTGTCTGCTTTACATTTTTACAATCTTCTATACAAATATTACTGGTTGTTGCGTTTTCAAATAAATTTGAAACATAGGCTTTTATCAAATTAAAAGAATTGTATTGCAACTGATCTTTCATATCATTCTGAGCAATAATCATCATTTTATCTGGTTCTTGACTATAAATATATTCAGCTCTTGAAAGCCAAATATCGTGAAAATCTTCTTTGATTTGAAAAGCCTTAGCTTTTGCTCCTAGATAGTCATAGTAAGTAATAACATCAATATAACTTATCGTAAAATTTTCAAACTGATATTTCATTCCAGCGCATTGAACAAATACCATAAAATAGCTTCCGTAGATTAAAAAAGTGAATTTTGATTTATAATTTTTGATTATTTTTTTGATAAAATACAACGTGAAAATAATAGCTAAAAATTTTGCTCCAGGTTTGATTAACATACTCGAAATAAACAAACTCAATGCAATTGTCAAACACCAATAGGTCTGGTTTTTAAAATATTTTAGTAGAAAATAAAATCCTAATACCATAAATAGCATAAAGACATTTTCGGTTTGTAAATGAAAAATTGGAGCAGTATTGGCAACAAAAAAGGAAGCCAACAATGTCAATACGAATGCTTTTTTTGGTGTTAAAAACTCTTTTGCAATTTCGAATAAAACAAACGAAAAAGTGAGCCAACAAATTATATTTACATAAAAACTAACAGTGTATATGGTTTGATCATCTCCGCCAAACAAATACGGAAAACCAGTAATAAAAGCCATCAATATTGGTCTGGTTACATAACCTTTATAAAACAAGTATAAATCTCTTGCAGCATCTTTATAAGAATGAGAATCAGGATAAATGATTCCTTGTGCATCCATTTGAATTAAAAAATTAAATCCTACTATCCAAATTAACCCAATTATGGTTAATAGAATTTGATATTTATATTTTGATAAAAGAAATTTCATTTAAAAAGGTTTAAACAAATATAATCCTTTTGATTTAATTTATTATTCCAAAAAAAAATCCTAATTGAATAATTAGGATTTAAGAAATTTAATGATTTACAATAAATTTTCGAGTATCATTATAACTACCATTATCTATATCAACAAAATAAATGCCATTACTTAAAGTTTCTATATCAACTTGTAATTGATTTTTTTCTGTAGTGACTTTCGGAGAAATTTTTTGTCCTAAATTGTTATAAAATGATACTTTATAATTTTCGATTGCATTAAGTTCGATTGTCAAACTGTTATTTGCAGGTACAGGATAAATATTTAAATTAAACTTTGGACTATTTGTTAATCTTGCAGTTGCGCTTTTAATATTTAATGTATAATCTATACTATTATAACCAGTTGTGCTTTCCCAAGTGTTTTCATTTGCAAATCGAATAGCATATTCAGGTCTAGTTGCAAGTGTTGTAGCATTATCAGGTAAACTTAAATACATTTTATAATTACCAATAGTTATTCCTGCAGGAAGTGTCAAATTTTGAGTGATTGTAATTTCAGTTGGACCAAGCCATTTTCTAGGATCACTGTTTAATAATAATTGAAACACTTGATTGGTTGTCACGTTTTTCAATATGATATATGCTTTTCTTTCGTTAAAAGGTGCAGCAAATCCGGTATTTTTAATTTTTAAAGTAATTGGTATTGTAGTTCCTAATTTGACTGAAGCAGGCAAAACCGCTGATGTTAATTCAAATCGATATCCTAATTTTTTTTGAATATCATTAAAACAATTATTTGTAGTAAATCCTGAAATTACTGATGTATTGTAGTCATTATTCAAATACGACCAGTGCAAATCTGCCATTTCGGCTAAAGCACTCGCACATCCGGATCTTGGTAAATTTACTTTACAAGTTTCTCCTCCCATTGCTAAATATTTGGTCTCCTGTCTTAGATAAGGCAATTCTACGGTTGGATATCTATAGGTTCCCTGATCTGTATCTGAGGCTAAAAAACAATCATTGTGATGAGAAATTCTAGAAATTCCAGATCCGTTAAAAGCTTGAACATCAGTTAGAGCAGCAGTTCCGTACATATTTGATTTAAACCAAGGAGTTCTAATCTGAACCGTTCTATTTGTTGGTAATGCATTTAAAATAGCATCTACAACTTCTTTTCGACTGTTGTAATTTGCAGTTGTTAATTGAAGTCCATTATAACCAGGTCCGCCAAATTCGGCTTGACTAGTAGTGTACCATTCTCCGTAAAGTCCAATAAAACCAGCTTGCATCAAACAAATAATATCTGAATTTGCAATTAAATAAGGTTTTAGTTGTTGAATGTGTGACAAAATAGTTGCTTTTGAAGCATCGTAAGGCAAAGCAGCTGAGTCGGTTGAATAGACAAAACGAACAATACATTTCATACCAGCATTTCTAAGCACATTAAAATCTGCCTGCATATTATTTAAATAAGTTTGTGATATTGGTCCCGTTTTAAAATCATACAATCTAAACTCTCTTAACATTAATGTAATATTGTTCAAAAGTCTAAAGTTAGTTGTATTGGTCTGATTTAGTAATGTATAACTATTAGATTTTGCTGAAGCATACTTATAAAATCCTTTTTCAGGATTTGGGAAAACTGCTGTAGAAGAAACATATGTTTTTGAAACTGTTTGACTGGTTAATGTAAAGCAAAATAAAAGCGCAAGTAAAGTGAAAATTTTATTCATATGTAATAAATTGATAATAAACTAAGTTTTTAATTTGGGTTTCAGATTTTTACAAATTTAAATAGTTTAAGTACATATTTTACCGTTGAAATTTATTTTTATTAAAATTTAATCGACGAAATGCATTAATAATCAATTAACGTATATTTATTCTTACATTATCATAAGATTTGCATAGTATTTGATTAAAAAAACTTACAGTAAAGTTTTTAACAAATTTGCTTTTATATGTTAACAAGTCGTTTTTCATAAGAATTGTCTTTAAAATCAGGGTGACTAATATCATTCAAGATACTCAAAAAAAGATAATTAACATTTAAATTGAACTAAAAGTTCTAAATTATTGTAGATTCAATTTAGAAATGTAGTTTTGTTTTTTTAATTAAAGTCAAAAACGCTGATGAACAAATTGTCGATTATTATTCCCGTTTATAATGAAGAGAAAACAGTTCATTTGATTTTAAATAAAATTAAAAATGTATCTCTTATTCAAAATATTGAAAAAGAGATTGTTATCATTAATGATTGTTCGTCAGACCAGACATCACAATCTATAAGAAAATATATTGCTGCACATTCTGAGTTAAATATTATTTTTTTTGAACACACCAAAAACCTAGGTAAAGGTGCAGCTTTACATACCGGAATTTCAAAAGCAACTGGAGAATATACTATTATTCAAGATGCAGATTTAGAATATGATCCAAAAGAGTACAACATTCTTCTTCAACCCGTAATCGATGGTTTTGCAGATGTAGTTTATGGATCAAGATTTATGGGAGGAAATGCGCATCGAGTTTTGTTTTTTTGGCATACCATCGGAAACCACTTTTTGACTTTTTTATCAAATATGTTTACAAATCTAAACTTAACAGATATGGAAACCTGCTATAAGTTGTTTGATACCAAAATGTTACAGTCATTAACTTTAAGAGAAAAACGCTTTGGTTTTGAACCCGAAGTTACATCAAAAATTGCTAAAATTCCCAAAATTAGGATTTACGAAGTTGGCATTTCTTATTATGGTAGAACGTACGAAGAAGGAAAAAAAATCAATTGGAAGGATGGTTTTAGAGCCATTTATTGTATTTTTCGATACGCTTTTTAATTATTCTCTTCCTTTTTATAGACATGTGGATTTTCTTTAATACCTTTTTTAAAGAACTTTCTAACTATCATTCGTAGCCAAGTGTCTAATTGTAAAATTGCATCCTCCACTTTATTTTCAGGTCGACCACGAAAAGATGTTACATGAAAACTATCGGTCTCTAATAAAGGTGTTTTCGAAAAATAATAATTAGAAACACAACATCTGAATCCTTCAAAAACCACTGGCGAAACCGAATGCAACGAATGATTGTGGGTTGCCATTACAACCAACCGATTGAATTTACTATGAATGGTAATTTGTTTTTCTTTTAAACCATTCGGCCAAAGTTCAAGATTACCACCATATTCTTTTTCCCAATTGGGAGTTATATAATACAACAAATTCAAAACACGCCAACGTTCACGGTGTTTATCGTGGGAATTGTCTAAATGTGGATTCAAAAACTGCTTATTCCCCATCATAGAAAGTCCGCCAGCATACAAATATTCATCGGGAATCACTTCCTGAATTTCGCAAATTTCTCCTATCAAATCTACTATTTTTTTATCCTGAAATGCATAAATAATTTCTTCTAATAACGGTGCATACAAATTCATTTGTGCTGCAACATACTTATCCTCACGAAGGCTTTTCTTTAAAACCATTTCGCTTGATTTGGGGAAAATTTCATGGATTTGATATGCCAATTCACTAGGCAACAAATCATCCAGGAAGAAATAACCAATTTTTTCTTTGGAGCTTGAAAACTGTTTTTTTAATTCACTTTTATTTCGATAAATTGTATCAAAAATTAATTTGGATAGTTCATTTCTATTCACCACTATTACGGATTATTTTATCAATTAGAATTCCATTTTTGTTGTCATTCAGAACTTCTGAAAAAACAGCACTCCTTATATTACTTTCCAAAAAAGGTTTATCTTTAAGTTCATTAATTTTTAAAATAAATTCTTCTTTTGTACTTGCCATTTCACATAGTTTCAAAACACGATCATCATCAACCATATTATTATTTATTAAACAAAAACGGCTCTTTGCTAGAGAATTAATAATTTTCAACTTCGTACCAGATTTTTGAAATGACAACATCACATTGATATGAGCATTGGCTAAAAGTTCATCCCATTGCGAATTATCAAATACGTGAACAAATTCAATGTTTTTACTATTTCCA
>JAYTVI010000007.1:0-9282 GCA_043744095.1 Flavobacterium sp. | reverse complement strand
TTACAACTGATAAGCCGGAACGCTCTTTGATAGCGCCGATAAAAAACTCTGGAGGTAGAAATAGTCAAGGAAAGATGACCATGCGTTATACGGGTGGTGGTCACAAGCAGAGATATCGTATTATTGATTTTAAAAGAACCAAAGAAGGAATTCCAGCTTCTGTAAAATCAATAGAATACGATCCAAATCGTACTGCGTTTATCGCTTTATTAGCTTATGCTGATGGTGAGAAAACATATGTAATTGCTCAAAATGGTTTACAAGTAGGTCAGAAATTAGTTTCTGGTCCTGATGCTCAACCAGAAATTGGTAATACTTTACCACTGAGTAAAATCCCATTAGGAACAGTTATTTCTTGTATTGAATTAAGACCAGGTCAAGGTGCTGTAATAGCAAGATCTGCTGGTACATTCGCTCAATTAATGGCAAGAGATGGTAAATATGCAACAATAAAAATGCCGTCAGGAGAAACAAGATTGATTTTGTTGACCTGTTCAGCAACCATTGGGGCTGTATCTAATTCTGACCATCAATTAATTGTATCTGGTAAAGCAGGTAGAACTAGATGGTTAGGAAGAAGACCAAGAACAAGACCTGTTGCAATGAATCCAGTCGATCACCCGATGGGTGGTGGTGAAGGACGTTCATCTGGAGGCCATCCACGTTCTAGAAACGGAATACCTGCTAAAGGATATAGAACCCGTTCTAAAAAGAACCCGAGTAGTAAGTATATCATAGAACGTAGAAAGAAATAATAAGATATGGCACGTTCATTAAAAAAAGGACCTTTCGTACATTATAAATTAGATAAGAAAGTCCAAGAAAACATTGAAAAAGGAAACAAAGGAGTTGTAAAGACTTGGTCTAGAGCTTCTATGATTACTCCAGACTTTGTTGGTCAAACAATAGCAGTTCATAATGGTCGTCAATTTGTACCAGTTTATGTTACTGAAAACATGGTAGGTCATAAGTTAGGTGAATTTTCACCAACAAGATCTTTTAGAGGTCACGCAGGAGCAAAAAATAAAGGTAAAAAATAAGAAGCAATGGGAGTTCGTAAAAGAGAAACAGCAGATGCAAGAAAAGAGGCTAACAAAACTCTAGCTTTTGCAAAATTGAATAACTGCCCTACTTCACCTAGAAAAATGCGCTTAGTTGCAGATTTGGTAAGAGGTCAGAAAGTGGAAAGAGCACTTAATATTTTAAGATTTAGCTCAAAAGAAGCTTCTCGAAAATTAGAGAAATTAGTATTATCTGCAATCAATAATTGGGAGCAAAAAAATGCTGATGGAAATGTATCAGAAGCAGGCTTATTTATAAAAGAAATTCGAGTAGATGGTGGAATGATGTTAAAAAGACTTCGTCCAGCACCACAAGGAAGAGCACACAGAATTAGAAAACGTTCAAACCACGTTACAATCGTGTTAGGAGCTAATGATAACACACAAAGTAATTAATAAAGATGGGACAAAAGACAAATCCAATAGGAAACAGACTTGGTATCATCAGAGGATGGGATTCAAACTGGTATGGTGGAAATGATTATGGCGATAAAATCGCTGAGGATTATAAAATCAGAAAGTATATTCACGCTCGTTTATCAAAAGCTAGTGTATCAAAAGTAATTATTGAAAGAACTTTAAAACTTGTAACCGTTACTATCACTACCGCTAGACCTGGTATTATTATCGGAAAAGGTGGACAAGAGGTAGACAAGTTAAAAGAAGAACTTAAGAAAATTACTGACAAAGAGGTTCAAATCAATATTTTTGAAATCAAAAGACCTGAGTTAGATGCTTATTTAGTTGCAACAAGTATCGCTCGTCAAATCGAAAGCCGTATCTCTTACAGAAGAGCTATAAAAATGGCAATCGCTGCATCAATGAGAATGAATGCAGAAGGAATTAAAGTTTTAATTTCTGGTCGTTTGAATGGTGCTGAAATGGCACGTTCAGAAGGTTTCAAAGAAGGTAGAATACCTTTATCAACTTTCAGAGCTGACATAGATTATGCTTTAGCAGAAGCTCATACTACATATGGTAGAATGGGGATTAAAGTATGGATTATGAAAGGCGAAGTTTATGGAAAAAGAGATCTTTCTCCACTTGTAGGAATGGATAAAAAACAATCTGGTACAGGTGGTGGTAAAGGTGGAGATTCTCCTAGAGGAGATAGAAAACCTTTTAACAAAGGTGGAAAACCAGACGCTCGCAAAAGAAAGTAAATTTTTAAACTAAAGAAAAATGTTACAGCCTAAAAGAACAAAATACCGTAAGGTACAGAAAGGTAAAATGAAAGGAAACTCTCAAAGAGGGCATGAACTTTCTAATGGAATGTTTGGAATTAAATCTGTACATGAAGATGGAATGTTCTTAACTTCTCGTCAAATAGAAGCTGCGCGTATTGCTGCAACTCGTTTTATGAAGAGAGAAGGACAATTATGGATTAAAATATTTCCAGACAAGCCTATCACAAAGAAACCTCTTGAAGTACGTATGGGGAAAGGAAAAGGTGCAGTTGAATATTGGGCTGCAGTAGTTAAACCAGGAAGAATAATGTTTGAAGTAGGAGGAGTTCCTTTATCAGTAGCAAAAGAGGCATTACGTCTTGCAGCTCAAAAACTTCCTGTAAAAACTAAATTCGTCGTAGCTAGAGATTTCGAAGCATAATTAATATTTATTATGAAACAATCAGAAATAAAAGATCTTTCTGCAGCGGAGTTGCAAGAAAAACTTAGTCAAACTAAGAAAACATATGCTGACCTAAAAATGGCTCATGCTATTTCACCAATTGAGAATCCACTTCAAATAAGAAGTGTTAGAAGAACAGTTGCAAGATTAGCTACAGAGTTAAGCAAAAGAGAGCTACAATAATTGTATTCTGCTGAAAGATGGAAAAAAGAAATTTAAGAAAAGAGAGAATTGGTGTTGTTACTTCTAATAAAATGGAGAAATCTATTGTTGTTGCTGAAGTACGTAAAGTAAAACACCCTTTATACGGTAAGTTCGTGTTAAAAACAAAGAAATACGTTGCACACGACGAAACAAATGACTGTAACATTGGAGATACTGTAAGAATTAGCGAAACGCGTCCTTTAAGTAAATCAAAATGTTGGAGACTAGTTGAAATCATTGAAAGAGCTAAATAATTATGGTACAACAAGAATCAAGACTAAAAGTAGCAGACAACACAGGAGCTAAAGAAGTTTTAACTATCCGTGTTTTAGGAGGTACCAAAAGAAGGTATGCCTCTGTTGGTGACAAGATTGTAGTATCTATCAAAGATGCCACTCCAAACGGAAACGTTAAAAAAGGAGCTGTATCTACTGCAGTTGTTGTACGTACCAAAAAAGAAGTGAGAAGAGCTGATGGATCTTATATCAGATTTGACGATAACGCTTGCGTTTTGTTAAATGCTGCAGGAGAAATGAGAGGAACTCGTGTTTTTGGTCCAGTAGCAAGAGAACTTCGTGAAAAACAATTCATGAAAATTGTATCATTAGCACCAGAAGTGCTTTAATTATTTAAAAATGATAAAGCTAAAAATAAAATCAGGTGACATAGTAAAAGTTATAGCTGGAGACCATAAAGGTTCTGAAGGTAAAGTTTTGCGTGTTTATCGTGAAAAAAATAAAGCGGTAGTTGAAGGTGTAAACTTGGTTTCAAAACACACGAAACCTAGTGCAAAAAGCCCTCAAGGTGGTATCGTTAAGAAAGAAGCTCCATTGCACATTTCAAACATTGCTTTAATTGATCCAAAATCAAAAACAGCAACTAGAGTTGGAATGAAAGTAGAAGGAGATAAGAAAGTAAGATTTTCAAAAAAATCTAATCAAGTACTATAGTGATGGCTTATATACCAAGATTAAAAGATGAATATAAGAACAGAGTAATCTCTGCGCTTAAAGAAGAATTCGGTTACAAAAACGTAATGCAAGTTCCTAAATTGGAAAAAATCGTTTTAAGTAAAGGAGTTGGAGCTGCTGTATCAGATAAAAAACTTATAGACTATGCAGTAGATGAGTTAACAAAAATTACTGGTCAAAAAGCAGTTGCTACAATATCAAAGAAAGACGTTGCGTCATTCAAATTGAGAAAAGGAATGCCTATTGGCGCCAAAGTAACTTTGCGAGGAGAAAGAATGTATGAGTTTTTAGATAGGCTTATAACTTCATCTTTACCACGTGTAAGAGATTTTAGCGGAATTAAAGCTACAGGTTTTGATGGTCGTGGAAATTATAACCTTGGAGTTTTAGAACAAATTATTTTTCCAGAAATTGATATTGATAAAGTTAACAAAATTTCAGGAATGGATATTTCTTTTGTTACTACTGCCAAAACAGACAAGGAAGCAAAATCACTATTAACTGAATTAGGATTACCTTTTAAAAAGAATTAAGTTATGGCTAAAGAATCAATGAAAGCCCGTGAGGTTAAAAGAGAGAAAACGGTAGCTAAGTATGCTGAAAAAAGAAAAGCTTTAATCGAAGCTAAAGATTATGAGGGCTTACAAAAATTACCGAAAAATGCTTCACCAGTTCGTATGCACAATCGTTGCAAATTAACAGGTAGACCAAGAGGGTATATGCGTCAATTCGGTATTTCTCGTGTTACATTTCGTGAAATGGCTAATAATGGATTGATTCCAGGAGTTAAAAAAGCTAGCTGGTAATAAACATTTATAAATTGGTTTCAGGTTCAATTTATACTAATTGAAAACCAAAACCGCAAATTAATACATATGTATACAGATCCTATTGCAGATTATTTAACTAGAGTTCGTAACGCTGTGGCTGCAAACCACAAAGTTGTTGAAATTCCAGCATCTAATCTAAAAAAAGAAATTACAAAGATCTTATTTGATCAAGGGTATATCTTAAGTTACAAATTTGAAGAGAATGCCGTTCAAGGTTCTATCAAAATTGCTTTAAAGTATGATAAAGATACTAAAGAGTCTGTGATAAAAGATATTCAAAGAATTAGTAAACCAGGCTTACGTAAATATGCTGGGGCAACTAATATACCAAGAATCTTAAATGGTTTGGGTATAGCAATTGTTTCTACTTCAAAAGGTTTGATGACTGGAAAACAAGCAAAACAATTAAATGTTGGTGGTGAAGTAATTTGCTACGTATACTAAATAAAGCTAAACGATGTCAAGAATAGGTAAAAACCCCGTTGTAATTCCTGCAGGAGTAACTCTAGATGTTACTAACAATATAATTACAGTAAAAGGAAAATTAGGTCAACTAACACAGGAATATTCAGATGTTACTGTTACAGTTGAAGGTGATCAAGTTCAAGTAGATCGATCATCTGATCATAAAGACCAAAGAGCAAAACACGGTTTATACAGATCTTTAATCAATAATATGATTATAGGAGTATCAACAGGTTTTACAAAAGAACTAGAATTAGTTGGAGTTGGTTATAGAGCATCAAATCAAGGACAAAAATTAGATTTAGCACTTGGTTTTTCTCATAATATTGTTTTAGAAGTAGCTCCAGAAGTTGTTTTGGAAACTATTTCAGAAAAAGGAAAAAATCCAATTGTAAAATTAACATCTTTTGATAAACAATTGTTAGGTCAAGTAGCTGCGAAAATTAGAGGTTTCCGTAAACCAGAACCTTACAAAGGAAAAGGAGTTAAATTCGTTGGAGAAGTATTAAGAAGAAAAGCAGGTAAATCAGCTTAAAAAATATAGATTATGTCATTAACAAAATCTGATAGAAGACAGAGAATAAAATTCAGAATTAGAAAAATTGTAAGCGGTACAGCTGCTAAACCAAGACTTTCTGTATTCAGAAGTAATAAAGAAATCTACGCACAACTTATTGATGATGTGAATGGAGTAACTTTATTATCTGCATCTTCAAGAGAAAAAGAAGTAGGTAAAGGTACAAACGTTGAAGTAGCTAGCGCAGTTGGAAAACTAGTTGGTGAAAAAGCTTTAAAAGCAGGTATAGAAACTGTCACTTTTGATAGAGGTGGTTATTTATATCACGGTCGTATTCAATCATTAGCAGAAGGCGCGAGAGCAGCTGGACTTAAATTCTAATATAGTATGTCTAATAGTAAATACAAGAATGCAGAGTTAGTAAAACCAAGTGGTCTTGAATTAAAAGATCGTTTGGTGAGTGTAAATCGTGTTACAAAAGTTACAAAAGGAGGTAGAGCTTTCGGGTTTTCTGCAATTGTAGTTGTTGGAGACGAGAACGGTGTAGTTGGTCATGGATTAGGAAAATCTAAAGATGTTTCGGAAGCAATTGCAAAAGCAGTTGAAGACGCAAAGAAAAATTTAGTTAAAATTCCTTTAAATGGTCAATCAGTTCCTCACGAACAAAAAGGTAAATTTGGTGGAGCACGAGTGTTTTTAATTCCTGCCTCACACGGTACAGGGGTTATTGCTGGTGGTGCAGTACGTTCTGTACTTGAATCAGTAGGGATACACGATGTTTTGTCAAAATCACAAGGATCATCAAATCCTCACAACGTAGTTAAAGCAACTTTTGATGCTTTATTACAAATGAGAAGCGCATACACTGTTGCAAAACAAAGAGGTGTTTCTTTAGAAAAAGTTTTTAAAGGTTAATTCAAGGAAATTATGGCTAAATTATTAGTAAAACAAGTTCGAAGCAAAATCAATTGTCCTCTAACACAAAAAAGAGGATTGGAAGCTTTAGGTCTACGTAAAATGGGACAAGTTGTGGAGCATGATTCAAATCCTGCAATCCTTGGTATGATAAATAAAGTAAAACACTTAGTTTCTGTAGAAGAAACTAAATAATAAATTTATAGTTATGAATTTAAGTAACTTACAACCTGCTGAAGGTTCTACACACAATCAAAATAAAAGATTAGGTAGAGGTGAAGGTTCGGGTAAAGGTGGTACTGCTGCAAGAGGACACAAAGGTGCAAAATCTCGTTCAGGATATTCAAAGAAGATAGGTTTTGAAGGTGGACAAATGCCTCTTCAAAGACGTGTACCTAAATTTGGTTTCACTAATATCAATCGTAAAGAATATCAAGGTGTAAATCTTGACTCTCTTCAACTTCTAGTTGATAATGGAATTGTATCAGATACTGTAGATATATCAGTTTTTGTTACAACAAGATTAGCAACAAAAAATGAAATTGTAAAGATTTTAGGTAGAGGTGAATTGAAAACAAAGTTAAAGGTAACTGCTCACAAATTTACAGCAACTGCTAAAGCTGCTATTGAAGCTGCGGGTGGAGAAGTTGTAATAATATAATTTTTCTAATACGATGAAGAAATTTTTTGAATCATTAGCCAATGTTTGGAAAATCGAGGAATTAAAAAACAGAATCCTAATTACTTTAGGAATCCTTTTAGTTTATCGTTTTGGAGCACATGTTACACTTCCAGGTATTGACGCTACACAATTAAATAGTTTAGCTGGTCAAACAAAAAATGGTATTGGTTCAATTTTGGATATGTTTACTGGTGGTGCATTTTCTAAAGCATCGGTTTTTGCTTTAGGAATTATGCCTTACATTTCTGCATCAATTGTTGTTCAATTAATGGGAATTGCAATTCCTTATTTACAAAAATTACAAAAAGATGGAGAAAGTGGTAGAAAGAAAATTAATCAAATAACACGTTGGTTGACTATTCTTATTACTCTTGTTCAAGGTCCAGGATACATATACAATCTATACAGAACATTACCTAGCAATGCTTTTTTATTAGGATTTGATTCTTTCTCATTCTTGTTTTCATCAGTTTTAATTTTAACTACAGGAACAATATTTGCAATGTGGTTAGGAGAAAAAATTACTGATAAAGGTATAGGGAATGGTATTTCATTATTGATTATGGTTGGAATTCTAGCTAGATTGCCTCAAGCATTCATTCAAGAATTTTCATCTACAATTACAAATAATAATGGAGGTCCAATGTTATTAGTTATAGAAGTTATTATATGGTTATTAGTGATTATAGCTTGTGTATTATTAGTTATGGCGGTTAGAAAAATCCCAGTGCAATATGCTAGACGTACAACAACTGGAGATTTCGAAGCAGATATGATGGGTGGTAATAGACAATGGATTCCTCTAAAATTAAATGCATCAGGAGTAATGCCAATCATTTTTGCTCAAGCAATTATGTTTATTCCAGCTGCTTTAGCAGGATTGTCACAATCAGAAACATCACAATCTATAGCAGGTGCATTTAGTAATATGTTCGGTTTTTGGTATAATTTCGTTTTTGCTACATTAATTGTAGTATTTACATTCTTTTATACGGCCATAACTGTACCTACTAACAAAATGGCTGACGATTTGAAACGAAGTGGTGGTTTTATCCCAGGTATCAAACCAGGTGTTGAAACTTCTGATTTCCTAGATAAAATAATGTCTTTAATTACATTTCCAGGATCATTATTCCTTGCATTAATAGCTGTGTTCCCAGCAATTGTAGTGAGTTTTGGAGTACAACAATCTTGGGCAATGTTTTTTGGAGGAACTTCTTTAATAATTATGGTTGGAGTTGCAATTGATACAATTCAACAAATCAATTCATATATTCTAAATAAGCATTATGATGGATTGATGAAAAGTGGTAAAAATAGAAAAGCAGTAGCTTAATTTTTATGGCAAAACAATCAGCAATAGAACAAGACGGATCAATCATTGAAGCATTATCAAATGCGATGTTTCGTGTAGAATTAGAAAATGGACATATAGTAATAGCTCATATATCTGGAAAAATGCGAATGCATTATATCAAATTATTACCTGGTGATAAAGTGAAACTAGAGATGAGCCCTTACGATTTGTCAAAAGCAAGAATTACTTATAGATATTAAAGATATTCAAAATGAAAGTAAGAGCATCAGTTAAAAAAAGAAGTGCCGAGTGCAAAATTGTACGAAGAAAAGGCAGATTATACGTAATCAACAAAAAGAATCCTAGATTTAAACAAAGACAAGGATAATTATGGCAAGAATAGCAGGGGTTGATATCCCAAAAAATAAAAGAGGAGTTATCGCTTTAACCTACATCTTCGGAATTGGTAAAAGTAGAGCAGTTGAGGTTTTAGAAAAAGCTCAAGTTAGCCAAGATATTAAAGTTCAAGATTGGAATGATGATCAAATCGGAGCAATTCGTGAGGCTGTATCATTCTTTAAAATTGAAGGGGAACTACGTTCAGAAGTTTCTTTAAACATCAAACGTTTAATGGATATTGGTTGTTACAGAGGTATCCGTCATAGATCTGGTCTTCCTTTAAGAGGACAAAGAACTAAAAACAATTCTAGA
>JAYTVI010000006.1:0-2780 GCA_043744095.1 Flavobacterium sp. | reverse complement strand
TCCGTGTAATCCTCCAAAAATTGATTTTGAATAATCATCAAAATTGGTAAAACTGTCAGATAAATTTCCAGAATATGCAAAATTTAAATTGGCATGTGCATCGTTTAAATAGGCTTCATTTCCAGCATAATTTATTGTTCCGTTGAATTTGTCAATTCCAAAATTGGTGTATGAACCTGGAAACAAAAGCTTGAAAGTTACACCAGCGCTAAAACGATTTTTTTCATTTTCAAACAACGTTCGTGCTGCAGACAATCCCAATTCTCCCCAAGTTGTACCAATCATCCTTTGGTTTTTGTCATTATTTATACTCGAAGTGGCAAGAATATTAGCAATATTATCAGTTACAGCGTTACCAAGTTTAGGGTCTATATCTACTAGATCAAATTTTCCATTCCCTTTTGTAGTCAATCCAAATCCCCATTTTTTCCAACTAACACCTGCACTTGGTCCAATCATTTCAAAATCTATTCGCATATTTACAGGATCATTACCTTGAAAAATTAATTCTTCAAAACTTTTATCGGATGATAAATCACCAAAACCTATAATGTTATTAGAAACATTAAAACTTAACCCATAAATATTTACTTCAATTTTTTTAGAAAGATTAGCAAATTCAGCAGGATTTAATGTTGTATTAAGTATACCAACTCTGCTTGAAGTAGAAATTCCGCCAAAGTGTTCTTGTGAAAAAGAAGAAAGACCAATACATAAACAAATAATTAGAATGATTTTTTTCATGGTATATATAAATTTTTAAATTAATAATATCCGTTATAATTGTTGTATAAACTGTCGTATTTTAAAGGTCTAATATAATCAAATTTTATGACTCTTTGTATTTTTTGTTAAAATTATAGATAATAAAATATTCTTTGATAACAATTTTTGTAAATTCGACCAAACCAAAATTTTCTAAAAATGAAAAAAATAATTTTTATTCTTGCATTAGTATTGTTAAGTAATTCGATTCATGCTCAAAAAAAGAAACCAATATACACAACTGCTTCAGTTTTGGCAAAAGCTGATCATTTATCAGTTGAGTATATTAAAAATAAGTTGGTCTTGTTTTCAATATTAAAAAATGCAAAAAAGGATACTATTTTCTCGAGAACTATCGAAAATAATATTAAACCTTTAGATTGTAAAATCATAGCTTTTAAAGTAAAAGATACTCAATTATATCAAGTGAGTTGGTCAGAAAATGCGGTTTCAGAAACCAAAGATAAAAGAGAGGATAAGACCCAATTTCACAATGAAATATGGGAAATTAATTCAAAGACATTGGCTTTAGGAAATATTCAAACTAATACAAAAATCAAAGAGACACTTTATCTGGATAAACTTAAAAATGCTACTCAAACCAGTGAAAAAGTTAGAAATGAAGGTTTGGTTTTTAGCCTTACTCCAACAGGCGATGTGATTTTGAAAACCAAAACACAAGAAAATAAGTTAACCTATGATCCTACTTTAAAAAAATATGTGATGAAGAAGAAATAAAAAAAAGTATCTCAATATCTAATCAATATAATATTTTGTTAAACTCAAATTATTAATTCCGAACTCGAATTTCAAACATTTTATCCCAATTTTTACCTGTAACAAAAATGGTTTTTGTTTTTGGGTTGTAGGCAATTCCGTTTAAGACTTCTGCTTCAACATTTTTTACTTGTTTTCTTAAATCAGATAAATTTAAAACAGCTTCAACCGATCCGCTAATAGGGTTAATTATTGCAATAGCGTCTTTTTGCCATATATTGCCATATATTTTTCCTTCTATCCATTCCAATTCGTTGATACTTTTTATTTTACTACTTTCGGTGTAAACATTAATATAATCAATCATTTTTTGAGTTTCTGGATTCATTTTCCAGATTTTTTCTGTACCATCAGATTGGTAGATAAATTGACCATCATTTGTCATTCCCCAACCTTCTATTTTTTTGTCATAATCAAACGTTTTTAACTTTTTCATTGTGTTGGCATCATAAATAAATCCGATGCCATTTTGCCAAGTTAATTGATAAGTTTTATTATTGATGGTTGTTATTCCTTCGCCAAAATATTGTGCATCGATATCAATTTGTTTGAATACTTTACCTGTTTTATAATCAAATTTCTTAAAAAAAGATGCGCCTTTTTGACCAGTACTTTCCACTAAAGTATCTCTATAAAATTCTAATCCTTCTGTAAATGCCTTTATATCGTGGGGATAAGTGTTTATAATTGTATAAGTCAATAATTTTGGTTGAATATCAGAAACCAATTCAACTCTTGTATTTGTCTCAACCGAATCACCTTCAAAATACACAAGTGCTTTTAAGTTTTGATACCCTAATTTTTTATCTTTAAAATCAAAAGTTACTTTTTCAGAACCTTTAACAGAATTAATTTTTATATCGTTTACATAATAAATTATACTGTCGATTTTCAAGTTTTGGGCATTGGTTAAACCTAAAGAAATCGATTCTGAGGGTTTGTATTGTTCTTTAAAACTTGAAGAATCAAAGCTAAAAAGGCTTTCTTTGTCTTTTATTGAATTGCCACAAGAACAAATAATAAGTCCTAATAAAATGAAAGTTAATATGTTATAGTTTTTCATTATTAAAAATTTAAAGTTGCAATATACAATAGTAATATTTCTGTTGCAAGAATATAAAAAGATACTATCTTTGCATCGGCAAGTCCTACACGACCAGCTCCTGCAAAATCCTCCAGGATGGGAACATAGCAAAGGTATGTGGTTGAGCGGTGCGATGTAGGTCGCTTGCCATTTT
>JAYTVI010000005.1:0-9301 GCA_043744095.1 Flavobacterium sp. | reverse complement strand
TTCGACCAACTCTACCACGCATTTGGTGCAAATCTGACAATCCAAAATTATTAGCATTATTGATAAAAATAGTATTGGCATTTGGTACATCTAAACCGCTTTCGATAATAGTGGTTGCAACCAAAACATCAAATTCACCATTCATAAAAGCCAACATCAATTCTTCTAGTTTGCTTCCTTCCATTTGACCATGACCAATTCCGACTCTTGCATCTGGAACCAATCGTTGTATCATTCCTGCAACTTCTTTGATGTTTTCTATACGATTATTTATAAAAAAAACTTGGCCATTGCGCTGAATTTCATACGAAATCGCATCTCGAATCAACTCTTCGTTAAATCCGACCACATTTGTTTCGATAGGATATCGGTTTGGTGGTGGCGTTGTAATAACAGATAAATCGCGTGCTGCCATCAAAGAAAACTGCAATGTTCTTGGTATAGGAGTTGCAGTTAGTGTAAGCGTATCAACATTTGCAGCTATGGTTTTGAGTTTGTCTTTTACGTTGACACCAAATTTTTGTTCTTCGTCAACAATTAATAAACCTAGATTTTTAAAAACTACATTTTTATTGACCAATTGATGCGTTCCTATAACAATATCGAGTTTTCCATCGGCCAATTGTTGTAGCGTTTCAGATTTTTGCTTTGCAGTTCTAAAACGATTCAAATAACCTATAGAAACTGGCATTTCTTTTAATCTTTCTGTAAAAGTTCTATAATGTTGGTAGGCCAAAATTGTAGTCGGAACCAAAATAGCAACCTGTTTACCATTGTCAACTGCTTTAAAAGCAGCACGAATAGCAACTTCGGTTTTGCCGAATCCTACATCACCACAAACCAAACGATCCATTGGGCGATCACTTTCCATATCCGCTTTTACTTCTTTTGTAGATTTTGTCTGGTCTGGTGTATCTTCATAAATAAATGAACTTTCTAATTCTGCTTGCAAATAACTATCTGGCGCATATTGAAAACCTTTTTCTAACCTTCGTTTTGCATACAATTGTATCAAATTAAACGCAATATGTTTGACACGAGCTTTAGTTTTTTGCTTTAAAGCTTTCCACGCACCAGAACCTAGTTTGTATATTTTTGGTGGCGCACCATCTTTGCCGTTGTATTTTGAAATTTTATATAACGAATGGATACTTACATAAACAATGTCATTATCTGCATAAACCAGCTTTATTGCTTCTTGTGTTTTGCCTTCAACTTGAATTTTCTGCAAACCGCCAAATTTTCCAATTCCGTGATCGATGTGGGTTACATAATCACCAACAGACAGTGTGGTGAGCTCTTTTAGTGTTATAGTTTGTTTTTTTGAATATCCGTTTTTTATATTGAATTTGTGATAACGTTCAAAAATTTGATGGTCGGTATAGCAAGCTATTTGATTTTCTTCATCTATAAAACCTTGATATAAAGGAAAAACGATAGTGTGATATTGTTTTCTGATGCTTTCGTGATTTACCTCGTCTAAAGTTTCAAAAATATCGTGAAACCTTTTGGCTTGTGCTTCGTTTGAACAGAACAAATAATTTTTATATCCATTAAAATGATTCTCACTCAAATTATTGAGCAATAAATCAAATTGTTTGTTAAAAGAAGGTTGAGGTTGAATATGAAAATCAAATGCTTTTGAAATTTTGAAAGTTGGGGCCGAACTTAATTCTACAACAGAGAAATGAAGTGCTTTTTTTAGAAATTCTTTTTGATTAAGAAACAAATTCTCAGGAGAAACGTGTTTTACAGTTGCGTTTAAGGTATTAAAAATCTCTTCAGATTTTACAAAAAGTTTTTCTAATTTAGATAATAGTAATTCTGTATTTTGAATAAAAAGAACCGATTGGTTATTGATGTATTCTAAGAAACTTTCTCTGTTTTCTTGAAAGAATTTATTTTCTACATTCGGAATTATAGCAATTTTTTTCTGCTTTTCAATAGAAAGTTGGGTTTCTACATCAAAACTCCGAATACTATCTACTTCGTTACCAAAAAACTCTATTCTATAAGGATTGTCATTAGAAAACGAAAACACATCAATAATACCTCCACGAACAGAAAACTCACCAGGTTCGGTAATAAAATCTACTCGTTTAAATTCATATTCAAACAAAACTTCATTAATAAATTCTATCGAAATTTGATCGCCTACAGCTACTTTTAAAGTGTTTTTATCAAGTTCTTTTTTGGTAACAACTTTTTCAAACAACCCTTCTGGATAGGTAACAATAATGGCGGGTTTTTTTCTAGAATTAATTCTGTTTAAAACTTCTGCACGCAAAAGCACATTGGCATTATCTGTATCTTCTATTTGATAAGGACGACGATACGAACCAGGATAAAACAAAACATCGTCTTGCCCAATCATTTGCTCAAAATCATTCAAATAATAAGCAGCTTCTTCTTTATCATTAAAGATGACTAAAAAAGGCTTTTCGTTTTTTTTAAAAAGAGACTGAATAATAAACGAAATAGACGAACCAATCAATCCACTCAAATGAATTTTTTGTTCGTTCTGTAAACAATCACTAATTTGTTTAACCTTAGAAGCGTTTTCGTAAGTGTTAAAAAGATTTGATTTACTCAATTTAAGATTTAGGTTTCATTTTTTTAAAAGGTCTTCCAAGAATAGGAGAAACAGGCTCAATAACAGGAGTTGAATTAGGAATTGCTCTTGCAGTGTCTAACATTCGTATCATATCAGATTCTCCTTGTTCTTTCGGAATTTCGCTTTTGCGAATTATTTCATCCATTTGAGCATAAAGTGCTTTTAACTCAGCATTTGTATCGTTTATTAGACTTATTATTTTTTGATCTGGAACTTCCTGTAGGTTTATAAATAGGTTAATCGAATTTATTTTTGTTGTTAAAACTGCAATTCTACTTTTTATTTCGGGTTTGTTAAATTGCGTTGGAATATTATTATTTAAATCTAAAACCTTTTTTGAAAGTGTTTTTGCCTTTTTTTGAAAAGCACCAATAGTACTTTTCGGTTTCTGATTTAATTCAGTATTGAACAATCGTAATTCAGCCCAATTTGTAGTGATAGCTTGAGATTTAGTATTTAAAGATGGTGTTTTAAAAACCCATCCTTTATTGATATTGGCAAAAATTTGTTCTTTCTTATTTGCATCTTTTTGTTGCTCTACAAATTGTTTCTCATCGTTTTTTTGACAAGAAAAAAGCATTAAAATTGATACGAAAAAGCAAAACCAGTTGATTTTCATTGTTCTTAAATTGATTGACAAAGTTACAAAGGTAAAATGAAAGTAAAAAGGAGTTTTCATTTTAACACGAATTTAAAAAAACACAAACTTTTTTAATATTAAAAATGCTTTCAAAAATTTTAAAACCATTTTACGAAAACGTTATCTTTACACCAGAAAACAACAACAAAAATGAATACAAAAATATTAATTATTGGTGCTTGTGGGCAAATTGGTACAGAATTGACCCACAAACTAAGAGCAATTTATGGTACAGAAAATGTAATTGCATCTGATATTAGAAAATTGAATAATCACGTTGTTAATTCCGGACCTTTTGAGGTGGTTAACGCACTTGATTTTAATCAAATAGAACATCTGGTCGAGATTCATCAGATAACTGATGTATATTTAATGGCTGCTTTGCTTTCTGCAACTGCCGAGAAAAATCCAGCTTTTGCTTGGGATTTAAATATGAATTCATTATTTCACGTTTTGAATTTAGCGAAAGCAAAAAAAATAAAAAAAATATTTTGGCCATCAAGTATTGCGGTTTTTGGACCAACAACACCAAAAGAAAATACACCACAATATACCATTATGGAACCATCAACAGTTTATGGTATTAGCAAGCAATCTGGCGAAAGATGGTGTGAATATTACCATCATATTTTTGGAGTTGATGTGCGTAGCATACGCTATCCAGGATTAATTTCTTGGAGCACACTTCCTGGTGGTGGTACAACAGATTATGCTGTAGATATTTATCATAAAGCATTAAGCAATGGCAAATTTGAATGTTTTCTCTCATCAGAAACCAAAATGCCAATGATGTATATGGATGATGCCATAAAGGCAACTATCAATATTATGAAAGCAGATGTAGAGCAAATAAAAATCCGTTCATCCTATAATCTTGCTGCAATGAGTTTTACCCCAACCGAAATTGCTGCCGAAATCAAAAAACATATTCCAGAATTTACAATTACTTACAAACCAGATTTCCGTCAAAAAATAGCCGATAGTTGGCCAGCTAGTATTGACGATACAGAAGCTAGAAAAGATTGGGGTTGGCAACATCAATTTGAGTTGTCAAATATGACAGATGAAATGTTAGAAAATTTAAAAAATCATCCCGATATTATTTAGATTTTAATTTTTCAATTAATGGATTTTCAATAATCTCTTTAATTTTTAATACTGCATCAATATTATCATTAGGAATTGTCATTGATAGAACATAGTGTTGAATTTTCCATTCATTGCCAACTTTAATTAGTACTCCAGAACCTCTGCAGATTTTCATTTGAGTATCAAGCAATTCATCAAACCAAGCCGTTTTTTGATCTTTTCCTATATAAACATTTCGATCTAGAACTTTAAATTTCCAAGCTTTGCCTTTATCAAAATAGGGTTTTGCAAATGCTTTGAAATCTTTAAGATTCCAGTTTTCTGTGGCATCTGTACCTATAAAAACGGCATTAGGTGTCATATATGAAAAATAGAGATCAAATTTTACTTCAGCAGCAGCTAAATGCCATGCATCGAGTGTTTTTGCAATTGATGTTTTTGCAATAATTGAATTTGATTTTTGAGCAATGATTTTTGCCGAAAATAAAATTAAAATTGCTAAATAAAGTACTTTCTTTTTCATTTCTTAGAATATTAAATATTTAAAGGAATCAATTTCTTTAGGCTAAAAAATTCTGTTTTACCAAGGAATAGAAGCACTTCTGCTAGAGAAATAATTTCCTATACCATTACTACAACCTTGATTGTTTCCTGATTTTAAACGGTAATTTGGTTGATTTGCCCAATAAGCAGGTTTGTCTTCTATTAGCATATCTTCGCCAGTATCGTTTGCAACAAAACCTGATATTCTGTTTTGCCAAGCTTGAATTCTAGGAACGCTTTTGTTTTGTGTAAAAAAGTTATTATTTGAATTTGTAAGTTGTGAAATATAGTTTTTATAAAGTGTTTTGTATTCTGGAATCGCAAGAATTTTGGTAATTAATGGTCTTTGTGTCATATTGCCCCAAGTTAGCGGATTTTGAGTGCCAGAATTAGATACAATTGCAGATGTACCCATAGTATTATCGTAATCATAAGGAATAAAATATGCTTTTCCGTTTCCAGCAAAATAAAAATAAAAATTATTACCGTTTACCCAATAATCATCCCACATTCCTAAAACAACATTTGTTGCATATGTTTTTAAGAATAAATTAATATCCATTTTTTGTGAAATCCAGCTTTTAAATTCTGTACCTGTTTTAGTGTTTAAATCTGAAATAAATTGCAAAAGTTCTGTTTTTCCTGTTGATAATTCAGATTTCCTTGTCTTTAAATCATAAGCATAATACACAGAAAGTGAAGGGTCTATGTTTACATTTTCGACGCCAATACTTGCAGTTGAAGCAAAATTTGCATTGTTGCTTCCGCTCCATCCACCTTTCCAAAGAAAACCTATTGCTGAACCCCAATAATTTTGATTTCTAGCAATATAATCTTCATCAATATTTTCAATCATTGCATAAACTCCAAAATAGGCAGGAAGAGCATCACCAGCTACTTTAATTGTAACCCTACAATAAGAAGCTCTAGGAGTTGTCCAGCAACCAAAACGGCGAAACAAATCATAAGAATAAATCTCTCTGCAATATGAAGCATCATCTTTAAACCATTTTAAGTTCAATTTGTTTAGTCCTGCAAATCGTTGCGAATCTCTAAATTTTGAAAAATCTAATGCAAAATGGCTGTGATGCCAATCAGGATTGGTAGCATTGTGAAGCTGTCCATTTTCTCCTTCGGGTCTTCTTCTGCTTGTGTTTCCTTTAAGGCGAAGACCAATACTATCAAGAATTGTTACAGCACTATTGTTTGAATAAATAAATTTTGAAACTACTTTTTTATCATTTGCAGAGTTGAGGTCATAATTTTGCAATAATTTATTCCATTCAGCTAGAGAAAATTCTAATGTTATAGACGGAACATCATTCAGATTAAATAATTCAGTCTCGGCATTAGGAGGATTTGACGGTCTACTAGAAGAAATGTTCTTATTTAATTCAGTATCCGAATTACTGCAATATAAAAACAATAAAATTGGTAGGAGTAAGAAAAATTTTTTCATATTGAAATTTTTTCAAAGATATTACTTTTATTAATAACGATAATAACGGTAAAAATATTAAAAAAATGAACATTCAAACTATTTTTAAAATACGAATATCAAAATTCTAAATTCCTTTATCTGAGAATTATTTAACTTTAACACTTGTTTATTTCGAAATTGTTTTTATTTTTATTAAAAATTTTAAAAATAATTATTCAATATATGAAATATTCAAAAATTCAAAACTACATAAACGGGAAATTTACTCCAGCTTCTACAACAAAAACAATGGATGTAATTTCTCCACTCGATGGGAACTTACTTTCAACAGTTCCAATGTCATCTTCAAAAGATCTTGACGATGCTGTAAAAGCGGCACAAGCTGCATTTCCTTCTTGGAGTAAAACTCCTATAAAAGAACGGGTTCAAGTTTTTTTTAGATATAAAACTTTACTCGAAAAAAATCTAAAAGAACTTGCCGAATTATGTAGCGAAGAAAACGGAAAAACATACGGAGAAAGTGTTGCCGAAATTGAAAAATGTATCGAACTTACCGAGTTTGCAACTTCGCTTCCGCAACTTATTACTGGCGAACTTCTCGAAGTGAGCAAAGGTGTTGAATGTAGAACAGAACACGTTGCACTTGGAGTTGTCGCATCAATTGTGCCTTTTAATTTTCCGTCAATGGTGCCAAACTGGACAATTCCAAATGCAATAGCTTTAGGAAATTGTATGATTATAAAACCTTCCGAAAAAGTGCCTTTAAGCTGTGGAAGATTAGCCGAATTACTAAAAGAAGCTGGACTTCCAGATGGCGTTTTTAACATAGTTCACGGCGATGTAGAAATTGTAAATGCTATTTGCGATCATCCAAATATTGAAGCCGTTTCGTTTGTTGGGTCTACCAAAGTTGCCAAAATTGTGTATCAACGTTCAACTCAAAATTTAAAAAGATGTTTGGCTCTTGGTGGTGCAAAAAATCACTTACTAGTTTTGCCTGATGCAATTCCAGATATGACAGCTCAAAACGTTGCCGCATCAATGTCGGGTTGTGCTGGTCAGCGTTGTATGGCTGCATCGGCTATGATTGGTGTTGGAAATATCGATGCCATTGTTGCTAAAATTTGTGACGAAGCTCGAAAAATAATTCCAGGAGTAAATCTTGGAGCTGTAATTGATAAAATTTCGCAAGAAAGAATTGAAAAATATATCAGTCAAGCCGAAAAAGATGGTGCAAAAATCCTTGTTGATGGCAGAAACACAAAAGTTGCTGGCAAAGAAAACGGAACTTATGTTGGACCAACAGTAATCGATTTTGTAACTCCAGAAATGAGTGTTGCCAGCGAAGAAATTTTTGGACCAGTAATTTCAATCATTCGCACCAAAACAGTTGACGAAGCGTTGGCTATAGAAAACGCAAATCCTTACGGAAATGCTGCTTCGGTTTTTACTCAAAATGGCGGAATGGCTCGTTACATTATCGACAAAGCAAGTGCCGGAATGATTGGCGTAAACGTTGGCGTTCCTGTTCCTAGAGAACCTTTTAGTTTTGGTGGTTGGAACGAAAGTAAATTTGGCGTTGGCGATATTACCGGTAAAAGTTCCATAGAATTTTGGACAAAATTGAAAAAAAGCACCATAAAATGGAACGCCGAAGCTGGTGTAAACTGGATGAGTTAAAAAAAATTATAAATTATAAATTATAAATTTTGAATTATAAATTTTTTAATTTTTCAGAAGCTAATCCTGCTATCCGTTGCAATCTTTTCTTTTTTCAAAGAAAAAAAGAAAAGGATTTCCACTTTTATCAGGGCTAAAGTATCCTACTTCATAGGAAACCCAATTTAAAATTTATAATTCAAAATTTAAAATAAAAAATTATGATTACTAAAGAAGATACATTAACCAAAGAACAAATAATAAACGACAGCAAAGAATTTAGTTTATTCTCTTGGTCAGCGCAAGCAAGCGTAAACCCAATTGCTATAGAAAGAGCCGAAGGCGTTTATTTATATGACTATGACGGAAACAAAATTATAGATTTTTCATCTGGATTAATGTCAGTAAATATTGGTCACGGCGATCAACGTGTAACTGATGCTGTTGTTGAACAAATGCAAAAAGTAAGTTTTGTAACACCATCGTGCACTACAGAAGTTAGAGCAAAATTATCCCGAAAACTTGCCGAAATATGCCCAGGCGATTTGAATAAAGCTTTTTATACATTATGCGGAACTTCATCAATCGACAATGCTATAAAATTAGCAAGATTATTTACAGGACGACACAAAATTGTTGGAAGATATCGTGGTTTTCACGGTGGTTCTATTGGCGGAATGTCTGTTGGTGGCGATCCAAGAAAATTAGCAAACGACTCGCAACAAATGCCAAATTCTGTTCATCTTGATGATCCATATTATTTCTTTGGGATGAAAAATTTAGACGAAACTACCAAGTTAAATTTAAGTTTAGAATATGTAGAACGTGTAATTCATTTTGAAGGAAAAACCAATATTGCAGCTTTTATTTTTGAAGGCGAAAGCGGTTCTTCGGGTTGTTTGCATTATCCAAATGGATATTTAAAAGGTGTAAAAGCACTTTGCGAAAAATATGGAATTCTGTTTGCTGCCGATGAAGTTATGAGCGGTTTTGGTCGCACAGGAAAATGGTTTGGGTTTCAACATCACGATATTGTTCCCGATATGGTTTGTATGGCAAAAGGTTTAACTTCTTCCTATTTACCTTTGGGTTGCTTGATGGTTTCTGATAAAATTGCTGCAAAATTCGAAAATACACCAATGATGATTGGATTAACATATAATGGTCATCCGGTTTCTATTGCCGCAGCTTTGGCAGTAATTAATATCTACGAAAGTGATAATTTAATTGAAAACACCATAGAAATGGGTCATTATTTAGAAAGTAGAATTGAACAAATGCGAAGCCAACATCCATCAATGGGAACTTTCAGAAA
>JAYTVI010000004.1:0-9343 GCA_043744095.1 Flavobacterium sp. | reverse complement strand
TAAAATATTCTTTTTTGAAACGTCGCAATTGAAACAAATGAACCAAGATTGGAATAATCAGCAAAAAAAGAAAGTAAAGAATCTCAGGATGTTTAAATTGCATTCTATTTTAGGTTTACTTCACAAAGTTTTCTTGAGTTGAGTACTGTGAATTTCTCTTGTCAAAAATACTACTTTTTATGATTTTACCTATTCAAAATTAGAATTAATATGCTAATTTTTTTCTAATGAAAGTTATAATTGTTAGGAATTATAGGTTTATAATCTATTTTTGTTGTTCTTAAAAACATTCAAGTTGAAAAATAATATACTCCTTCTATTATCAATAATAACATTTGCGACTGGTACAGCTCAGAAAAGCAATTATAATTTAATTATCGGAACTTACACTAATACTTGTGTTAGTAAAGGTATTTATATTTATGATTTTAATTCTCAAACAGGAGATTTTACTTTTAAAAATGCCACTGATAAGGTAATAAATCCGAGTTATTTAACTCAATCATCCAATAAAAAGAGAGTCTATAGTGTCAATGAAAACGGTTCAGAAAGTACGGTAAGTGCTTTTGATTATAATTCAAAAACTGGAGGTTTAAAATTGATAAACAAACAAGATTCTAAAGGCGCTGATCCTTGTTATATTTTAGAAGATAAAAAAAATTGCATTGTTGCCAATTATTCTGGCGGTACAATTGCTGTTTTCGGGAAAAATAAAAATGGAAGTTTAACAGCGTCAAAACAAGTGATTCAGCATAAAGGAAAAAGCATAAATGCCAAACGACAGCAAAGTCCTCATGTGCATATGGTACAATTTTCACCCGACGGGAAATATGTTTTAGCTAATGATTTGGGTATTGATAAAGTTTATGTTTACAAATACAATCCAAATGAGGCTTCAAAAATTTTAGAAATAAAAGATAGTATTGTTGTAAAATCAGGAAGTGGTCCACGTCATCTGGCTTTTAGTAAAAACGGAAAGTTGATGTATCTTTTGCAAGAACTTGATGGTACTTTGTCAGTGTATAAATATGACAATAACTCCTTTACTTTATTACAAGAAACTACAGTAGTAGCTAATGATTTTGAAGGTGATAGTAGTGCTGCAGATATTCATATTTCACCTGATGGGAAATATTTGTATGCGACCAATAGAGGTACTGCAAATGATATTAGCTGTTTTCAAATTTTGCCTGATGGCAAATTAAATTGGGTAGAAACGATATCTACACAAGGAAAAGGACCTAGAAATTTTGTTATTGACCCAACCGGAAATTTTTTGTTGGTTGCTCATCAATATACCAATTCTGTAATAGTTTTTAAAATAAATAAAGCCACAGGAAAGTTAACAACTACAAACAAAAAATTAGAATTATGTTCGCCAGTTTGTTTGGTTTTCGAAAAATAGATTTTATTTCTCTTTTCTTTTTTTATCACGTGTCTTTAGCATATTTCTATTGACCGATCCGTGTGTTTTCTTTTTGGTTTTGGAAGGACCACCAAGATTTACTTTTTTGTTTTTCTTTGCTTTTTCGTGAAAAGCACCATCACCGTCAAGTTTTGGTTTTTTTAGTAAAAACTTTATGGCTTGTTTGTCTTTTTCAGGTGCAATTAATACAGTAGAAATTTCAACTTCAATAGGAAGATTTTCTGTTTCTAATTCCAAATTCATTAATAATTCGGCTTCAATTTTATATTCTTCTTCTCTTGGTGTAAACAAACTTATAGCTGTTCCTGTTGCATCAGCACGACCAGTACGTCCAATTCTATGCATATACAGCTCTGGATATTCTGGAATTTCAAAATTGATGACGTGTGAAATATTTGAAATATCAAGACCTCTAGCCATAATATCGGTAGTTATAATACCTCTCAAATTTCCTTCCTGAAAAGAAGCCATTGTTGTCAATCTATAATTTTGTGATTTGTTAGAGTGAATAACTCCAAATTGACCTTCAAAATTTTCTTCAATACGTTCGTGTAGCATATCCGAAATTTTCTTATTATTAACAAAAACAAGGACACGATCCATAGTTTCATCTGTTTCTAATAAATGCTTTAATAAATTTATTTTGGTATTAAAATTCGGAACGTTATAAGTAATTTGTTTAATATTTTCTAAAGGTGTTCCTGATGCAGCCAAAGTAACTTCTTCCGGAAAATCAAAGAAATCATTCAAAACAGCATCTACTTCTTCTGTCATGGTTGCCGAAAATAAGATGTTCTGACGTTTGGGTTTCATCATCGCTAAAATAGAAGTAAGCTGACTTCTAAAACCTAAATTGAGCATTTCGTCAAACTCATCTATTACCAATTTGGCAGTTTCTTCAAAACGAATAACGTTGTCTAAAGCCAAATCCATTGTTCGTCCTGGAGTTCCTACTAGAATATCTATACCTTGATAAACCGATTTTTTTTGAGTATTGATATTTACACCACCATAAATTCCTAATGTTCTAACAGACATATATTTTGTCAATTTCTCTACTTCTTCAACTACTTGCACTACAAGTTCACGAGTAGGAACAAGTATCACAATTTTTGGGGTTTCTGTTGGTGTAAATTTATATAATTTTAATAAAGGTAATAAGTAAGCAAAAGTTTTACCTGTACCCGTTTGTGCAATTCCCATCATATCACGCCCAGACATGATTACAGAAAAAGATTTTTCTTGAATAGGAGTAGGAGTTGTAAAACCCAATTCGTCTATTGCTTTTTGAACTGATTTTGGAAGATTAAATTGCTCGAAAGTACTCATTTGCTTGTATTTTGTGCAAAGATACGTTTTAATTGTGGATTCTATTTAATGAGATTTTTTAATTAAAAACCTTCAAAAACACCCAATCCAAATAAAGCAAAATCATATTTTACCGGATCTAATGCATCTAATTTACGAAGCTGAGTATCTAATTCTGTCAAAGCTTTTCCGTCATTTTGTTTACGTGAAAGTAATTGGAGTTTTCGTGCCACATTTCCAGAATGAATATCGAGAGGACAAGACAGTTTTGAAGGCGAAATACTTTTCCAAATACCCAAATCGACACCATTATTATCTTTTCTAATCATCCATCTAAGATACATATTGATTCTCTTGGCTGCAGAATTATTCAAAGGATCTGAAATATGTTTTTGGGTTCTCTTTTGATGGTTTATTTCAAAAAAAAGTTTTCTAAATTCGTGAATACTTTTTCCTAAATGTGTTGCTTCTTGATGCAATGCAAATACACTTTCTATACCATTATGATTTTGGTAAATATGTTGTAATCCTTTAATAAAAGTTATAAAATCCTGACCATTAAAGGTTCTATGTACAAAAGTATTTAGTTTTTCTAAATCATTTTCTGTATGAGACATTACAAAATCATAAGGTGAATTTCCCATTAATGCTATCATTTTATGCGAATTCTGAATAATCATTTTGCGATTTCCCCAAGCAATTGTAGCACTCAAAAATCCTGCAATTTCTATATCTTCTTTTTGTGAAAACAAATGCGGGATTTGTACTGGATCTGATTCAATAAAATTCGGATTATTGTATAATGCTACTTTCTCATCCAAAAAAGATTTCAAATCATTGAAATTCATTTTAGACAATTTTTCCATCTATCATAACCAATTTTTTATCTGCCATATTGGCCAATTCTTCGTTGTGTGTGACGATAACAAAAGTTTGTCCAAATTCGTCTCGTAATTTAAAAAAGAGTTGATGCAAATTCTCTGCCGACTGGGTATCTAAATTACCAGAAGGTTCGTCAGCAAATATAATTGCAGGCTTGTTTATCAATGCTCTAGCTACAGCAACACGTTGTTGTTCTCCACCAGAAAGTTCGCTGGGTTTGTGATTTATTCGGTTCGAAAGTCCAAGATATTCTAATAGTTTTATTGCTTCGGTTTCAGTTTCTACTTTACCTTTTCCAGCAATATAGGCAGGAATACACACATTTTCTAAAGCAGTAAATTCGGGTAATAATTGATGAAATTGAAAAATAAACCCTAGATTTAGGTTTCTAAATTGTGATAACATCTTATCCTTCATTTGCAAAATATTCTGACCATTTATTTCTAAAATCGAATTCTTGTCTTTTGCAGGTTGGTCTAATGTTCCTAGTATTTGAAGTAACGTAGTTTTTCCAGCTCCAGATGCACCAACTATTGAAACTATTTCACCTTTTGTAATATGCAAATCTACACCTTTTAGTACTTGCAAATCATCGTAGAATTTATGAATATTTTTTGCTTCAATCATAGAAATAGTGTTTGATGCAAAGTAACAAAGTTTTTGAGAAAAACAGACTATTATTGCAGGTTATAATAATTGAAATTTTAAATTCTAAAATTGGCATTAGTTTTGTATATTCGAGTTGAATTTTAACTTCTTAAATGACTCCAAAATTGCAAAATACTCCAATACCAAATAACAAAACAAGAGATTTGGTTTTAAGTTTACTTTTTGATGCTATCGGAATGGTGTCTTTCACAATACCATTAATTGGTGAATTTTCAGATGTAATTTGGGCACCTTTAGCAGGATATTTGATGACTTATTTATACAAAGGAACAGTAGGTAAAGTGGCTGGTGTTTTTACTTTTCTTGAAGAAATACTTCCGTTTACAGATTTTATTCCATCATTTACATTGACTTGGGTGTATACGTATATTTATAGCAATAAGTATAAGTCAATAAAATAAACTAATTTATACTCTGCTATTTGATATTTCTTTAATAATTATTGTGATTAAACTCTTGACCTTTAATTTGGTTATTTGTAATTATGTTTTAATTTAGTCGAAAATTTACAGATTATTAAGTCAAAGTTTTAATTTTGAAACTACTTTTATTACAATTAATCCTAACAGTAGAATACATCTCATAAAATAAAAGTCAAATAGAATGCTTTTTAACTCAATAGATTTTGCAATTTTTTTACCTATAATTTTTGTTTTATATTGGTTTGTTACCAATAAATCATTAAAATTTCAAAATATTTTACTTCTTGTTGCAAGTTATTTTTTCTATGCTTGTTGGGATTGGAGGTTTCTGTTTTTATTAATATTTTCTACATTACTAGACTATTTTACAGGAATAAAAATGAGTAATGCAGTAAACCAAAAAAGCAAAAAATTTTGGTTTTGGTTGAGTATTTCTATAAATCTTGGTTTTTTAGGAGTTTTTAAATATTTCAATTTTTTTGCACAATCTTTTGCAGAAGCAATTGCAAATTTTGGGATGCAAATAAATCCTTGGACTTTAAAAGTAATATTACCTGTAGGGATTTCTTTTTATACTTTTCACGGACTTTCATATGTAATAGATATATATAAAAACCGTATTAAAGCCGAAAAGAATTTTATTGATTACGCTGTTTTTGTAAGTTTCTTTCCACTTTTGGTTGCAGGTCCAATTGAGCGTGCCACACATTTATTGCCTCAGATTCAGAAAAAAAGAATTTTTGGTTATACCAAAGCAGTTGATGGGTTAAGACAAATTTTGTGGGGTTTATTTAAAAAAATTGTAATTGCAGATCAATGTGCACATTATGCAAATATGATTTTTAATAATTCTTCTGAGTATTCTGGAACAACACTTCTTTTGGGTGCGGTGTTTTTTACATTTCAAATTTATGGAGATTTTTCAGGATATTCAGATATAGCAATTGGTACTGCTCGTTTATTCGGAATTGATTTATTGAGAAATTTTGCATTTCCTTATTTTTCTAGAGATATTGCAGAATTTTGGAGGAGATGGCATATATCATTATCAACATGGTTTAGAGATTATCTCTACATACCATTAGGTGGAAGTAAAGGTGGTACTTGGTCAAAAGTTCGTAATACCTTTATTATTTTTTTAGTAAGTGGTTTTTGGCATGGTGCAAATTGGACATTTATTGTCTGGGGTTTTCTTAATGCACTTTATATTATGCCATCTATTATTTTTAATACAAACAGAAACAATTTAGACAGTGTAGCAAATGGAAAGTTTTTACCCAATGGTAAAGAAATTTTTCAAATTCTCACAACTTTTGGATTAACAGTTTTTGCTTGGATATTTTTTAGAGCAAACAACTTGAAACATGCTTTATCCTTTTGTAAAGATTTGATATTAGGACTATTTAATAAATCTGCATATATGCAAACTATAAAAGTTTTGCATTGGGATATAGAACATTCCTTACCTTTGTTAATGCTATTTTTCGTTATTTTAGAATGGATTGGGAGAGAACAACAATTTGCCTTGGCTAATGTTGGTTTAAAATGGAGAAAACAATTTAGATATGTATTCTATTTAATGCTAATTATTGCAATCTTTTGGTATAGTGGCGAAGAACAACAATTTATCTATTTTCAATTCTAAGCGATGAAATTGCTACTAAAACCTTTTGATGCGAACAATTGAAAATCATCGAAAACCGATGAAAAATAAAATATAAAGAGATAAACACAGATAAGTAAAAGCGATACCATATATGACCTCTAATAAATCAACTTTTACAGATATGAAAAAATTTATTTATAAAACATTATTTTTTATAGTTCCGTTTTTTATTCTTTACATAATTGCTTTTATATATACAAGTAAAACCGAATCTCCAGATCTTATTAGACTTGGTTATATTCCTAAATTGGAAAAATATGAATATGATATTATAAAATCTAATACTAAAATAAAGTACGAAGAATTATCTAAAACAAGGAATTCAAATTTTAATATTCTTACCATTGGAGATTCATTTTCAGAACAAGGTAGTGATGGCTATGTTGATTTTTTAGCAAGCAAATACAAAGTTATTCATATTGATAGATTTATTTCAAAAAATCAAATTCAAACCTTAATAGACCTCACAAATGGTGATTTTTTTGAACATTACAAGGTACAATATGTTGTGCTTCAAAATGTAGAAAGACATATCATAGATAATTGTAAAAAAATAAATTGGAATCAAAAAACATCTATTGCTTCATTAGACACCATAATAAAAAATCATGTTCCAACAAAAGAAGATTATAACTACAAGTTTTTTTCAAGAACAACTTTAGATTTTCCGTTGTATTATTTTCCTAAATATTTTTTACAAAAAAGTACACTTATCAATTATAAAGTATATAATGTTGACATAACTTCGAATACTTTATTTAGTAATAATTCAAATAAATTACTCTTTTATTTTTATGATATAAAAGCTTTGAAAAAAAATAATAAAATAGAAAATGCCCAAAAATTGAATTCTATATTAAATCAATTAAACAAAAAACTTTTAGAAAAAAATATTAAACTTATTTACTTACCATCGCCAGATAAATATGATATGTATTATGATTATATAGCTGATAAAAAACATTTTTCTAAACCATTATTTTTTGAAAATATGAAAAAGTTTGAAAAAGAATATATTTATATTGCTTCTAGAGATTTATTATCAAACTATTTAAATACTTACCAAGACATGTATTATTATGGAGATACACATTGGTCTAAAATGGCTTCAAAAATTATTGCAAATGAAATAGATTCAAAAATTAAATTAAATGATAAAAGGATTCAACAATAACTGTAAAATTTTTTAAAAAAGGTTTTTGTATGAATTCTTTATTATTAATGAAAAAAATATAATCCAGTTTATGTTTAGTTACAATATTCTGATAATATCTTTATTCTTTTTCTTTAGGCAGCAAAAAACCCAACTTCATACTACGAAGTAATTTTTTTTCAAAAGCCCAAAAAAATTGAAACTGCCCAAAAATAAAACCAATTAAAACCAGCAATACTTGATAAATAGGAAAAATAAGAAGCAAACGAATAGGAGTAAACCAAAATACTAAATCGGTTTTGGTAATTCCAAGCCAGGTGCAAAAAGGTTCAGATAACCAAGCTGAAGCTGAACCAGTTATTGCAAAAACAATAAAAAGTATAGCTAGCTGGAAATTTGATTGAATTCCCCAACGTTGTTTCAATTTTTGCATAGCATCTATATTATTGCAAATATAAATGAATTGTAAATAAAGTTTATAGTTTTTGTTTGTACCTACTCTGAAAAAAGACAAAATAATTATAAAGCAAGTAATTAACTTCATACCCATATTGAATATTTGGGTCATAGTCTATTCGCATTTCATACAAATTTGAATTGTATTTTAATTGTTGATTCACACGATTATTGTAATCACTCACATAAAATCTATTTTTAAGTTCTAAATAACTCAAAGAATAAAAATTTCTTGGTTTTGCTGTACTCACTAACCACGAATCAAAACCTGGTTCAATAATTATTACTTCATATTGTAACGAATCATTGGCAATTCGAATTGTATCTTTTTGAGCTATTGTGGTATTTTTGTATTTTGGCAATGATGATTTTGGTGCAACACAACCAAAAGTAATAGCTACAATAAGTAATATGAATGCAATTTTTTTCATTGTTAATATTTTTTTTAAAAAAACAACGCAACTTTCAATTCAAATTCGTCGTAAATAGTTCTATCACCTAAATCATCAAAAAAACTACCAGAACCATATTGTATCCCATATTTGGTACGATCAATTGTCAAGTCGCCAGTAGCAGATTTTCCTTTTAAAAGTAAATCAAAAATAACAGGATTTGTTTTCCCTTTTATAGTTAAATCAGCAATTATTTTATAAAGATTTTTACTTTTTTCAAAAATTGATTTAATAACTAATTTTGAAGTTTTGAATCCTTCGGTATCAAAAAAGTCACTTGATTTTAAATGTCCTTCGAGTTTTTCTTTATCCTTTCCAGATTGATCATCATTGCTTAGGGTAGTCATATCAACAACAAATGTTCCTCCAACAATTTTTTTATTGGTAAAAACCAATGCTCCATCTTTAAATTTTAATGAACCTTTATGTTCACCTGTAACTTTTTTACCAATCCAATTCACACTACTTTTTGCAACATTTATTTTCTTGGTTTGTGCAGAAATTGTAATACTGGTAAGGAATACCAATACTACAAAAATAATTTTTTTCATAAGAATATTAATTTGTTTGGTTAATATTAATTCGTTATTATTCAATCTCTTAAAATGAATTTGAAGAGAATCAAATTTACAAAAAAAATAAATCTAAAAATTATTTTCACTATCTATTTTTATAACATAAAATAGAAAACCCTGACATGAAAATGTCAGGGTTTCTAAATCGTTTTTATAAAATGAAATTACAAAGCCAAGCTTACATTCAAATCAAAATTATCAGAAATAGCTTTATCACCTAAATTGTCAAAGAAACTACCTGAACCGTATTTAATATCATATTTAGTTCTGTTTACAACTAGTTTAGTTGTAGCCGTTTTTCCAGCAACAGTAATATCAAATGTTATAGGATTAG
>JAYTVI010000003.1:0-9345 GCA_043744095.1 Flavobacterium sp. | reverse complement strand
AAACAAGAAAGTAAATCTTTAAAAACCAAAACTAAATTCTAAAAAATCAACAAATTTGATTTGTAATAAGATTTATAGTTTTTAGAGATTCCCTTAATTACAATTATTATTTTCTATTAATTCTTTATTAGCTTTTCTGAAATCATTTGACCATCAATTGTGGTAACATTTATGATATAGATTCCATTTTCATAACTGCTCACATTTATAGGTGTTTTATCAGTATTTTCTAAATTGGTTTCAAATACTATTTTTCCATCCATTGAAGAAATACTTACTTTATTGAATTTAGTGTTTTTTATTACAATATCAATTGTACTGCTTGACGGATTTGGTAAAATGGCAAAACCTTTGGCAACTCTTATTAGATTTATCGTGTCTTCATTTGTAGTTGTTATTGTATGTGTCGTGGAGGCATTTTCGCTTTTATAAACAAAACTTGCCGAACAACCTTCTGGATAAGCTGCAAATTGAGAACCAAAAAGTGCTTCAAAACCTGGATTGAGTTCGACAAAATTTTCAGCGTGATATACAGCACCATTTGATATAGCGTTATCTCCTACTGAAACAATATTTGATGCCTTTATCCAATCTGATCTTTCTTGTTGTTTTATTGATGTAGCTGCTAAATTATTGTGATCATCTGTTGGAGAAACCAAAGTTAAAATTGGTTTGCAACAATCTACAAATGTCACATCTGGTCCTAAATTTGCAGAATTATCAGAAATATCATATACAAATGTTCCTGCAGGACAATTGACATTGAATGTGGCATTGACTTCAAACTCAAAATCGCCTGATGGATTAGCACCAAATAATGCAGGATTTACTGTAAAACAAAATGTTGTAGCTGTCAATTGTGTTGGTGCATTAACTGTTCCTATGACAATTCCGTTTTGAGTAATGTCTAAAGAAAGTGTATTTAATGTAGCATTTACTGGTGGATTATAAGTACCGCAAACCTCTATTGGTGTATTATTGATAACATCCGGACAATTTATATTTGTTGGATCTAGACTTATTGCTCCCAATTGTGGACTGGCACAAATTGTACCACATATATTATCAATATAGACTGTACCAAAATGTCTTGAAGGCTGGCAATCACTAACCGAGAACTCAATTGTTGCAGGTTGATTCAAAATATCTTCTACATTTAGTTTTGCACAAATCCAACCAGTAAATAAGATTCGTCTAGTATTATCTACTTCATATGTAGAAAAAAGACAATTCTCAGGATTTGCAATAATGCAAATTTCGTCAACAATATTACCGTTTTGATCTAATACTCTGGCTCTAAAATAGGGTTGAATATCTTGACCGTGAGCTGGCTTATTGTCCATTATTAATGAGAAATTAAAATCTATTGTTGGGTCAGTAATATTAGGTAAATAACGCGAAACGGTTGTCAAATCTGAAGATCCAGAACCAAAAGCATTATTTAATTTAACACATTTTGACCCTCCATTTGTGTTCAAAGTTGGCACATTAACACCAAATGCTGAAAGTGTTGGGTCAAAAGTTTGAAAACCAGGACTTGTATTATCAATCATTGTAATGGTTGAATTGAAATTATTTGTCGATGGTGTGATAACATTTGTTACTGTCAATAATGTTGGCGTTGCACACGATAAAAAAAAGGCACTGCCAGATGCTGGTTGCGGATGTGCATCAGACCAAAAAGAATAACCTGCAGTATTGTTTTCAAAATCACCATTCACGCATTGTTGTGTTAATGCTGCTGGAATTTTTTTGGCAATATAATATTCTTTTTTATCTGGATTTTGAAGAAAATACAACTTTCTTAGTTCATTTTTTTTTGCACTAATCTTAGCATTTTCAAAGTCTATTGTTGTAAATTCATCTTCACGAATTAGATGGTTTTTGATTTCATCATTGTTTTCTTCAGATAAAATATAATTGTTAAAATTATCATTTATAAATTTTTGTATTTCAATTTCAGTTTCTTGTGAAAGTGTAATTCTGTTATTTTCTTCTTCTAAATACTTATTAAGTTGTGCTGAAATTGTTGATGAACCAAAGCAAACATAACCTATCAAAACTATTTTTAATATTTTATACATATCATTTAGTTTTATCGATTAACATTTTTATTTGAAGTTTTAATTCTTCAATTTCTTTATTTTGACTTTCAATAGCTTTATTTTGATTTATTGCATAAAGTGTCAATTCTTCAATTTTTTCCATTTGTTTAGCTTGCATCTCAGTAATGTCAATACCGTTTTTTACTAATTGACTAGCCGATTCGATACCTGGTAGATGTTTGTTTATTGCTACAAACTGCTCTATCTCATTCAAAGGCATTAACTTATATTTATCAGCAAAAACATAATCAGCCCAATTAGCAGTGCTTCTCAAAGCAACTTTAACTTTTTCGGTCATAATTCCACCTTCAACAAACAATTGATAATCGCCAGTAGTATTAGGATACGTTGCATTTGAACCCATATAAATTTTTCCATTTGAAGTGCTATTTGCTGTACTGAACCAAATGTTTCTATTATTCATATCAACAATTCTGTTGTTACTCGTAGTAGTTGCTTGATTTATTGCACCGTTATTTGCATAAAGACTTGTATCAATTGAATTTACTTGAAAAGGTGATGCAGTAGAACCATTTCCTGTAACTGTTATATTTGTTCCTGCAATAACTGAAGTAGTTGGCAATACAAATGAACCACCACCATTTGATAATGTTACTGTATTTCCTGCTTGAGAAAGTGTTTGCAACTCGTTTGTAACACTTGCATCTACTTCTGTGAATGTTGGAAGCACAACAGAATTGCCATTAGAAATTGTTAATGTATTTCCCGTTAAGGCTAAAGATTGCGCATCTGTGTCTGTTAAAGTTGGCAATACAAATGAACCACCACCATTTGATAGTGTTACTGTATTTCCTGCTTGAGAAAGTGTTTGCAACTCGTTTGTAACACTTGCATCTACTTCTGTGAATGTTGGTACAGGCAATGCTACTGGCGCACTTGCTTCTCCATTTACAGTTGTAACTAACTGATTACTAGAGTTTATTGAATTTGAAATTGAATTAACAATTGTTGCTGTTGTAGAAATATTGTTTACATTACTAGTCATTATATTAGCGTTTGAAGCTAAAACATTTGTAGAAGTCAAATTTGGCATTTTTTCTAAAACAACATCTCCAGAAGCATTTACACTTAAAAATTTAGTAACTGTAGCAGTCGTTGTAGGATTGAATGCACTTGTTAAATTAGTAAAACGAAGGCCTGAATTACCTATAGTTCCTTGGGTTATTTCAACTTTATTATTTGGAGCAACATTTCCAATACCTACTTTACCTTCTACTAACATTCCGTTTATTGGAGCAATTGGTCCCGATGAAGTATCTGAAAATAAATTTGGTGTATAATTTTTACCAATTACTATTCCTCCTCCTACATCTAATTTATTTCTTGGTATAATATTATTTCCTAAACCAATACCAACATTCCCATTTCGTTCTATAAACAATCTTTGATTTCCAGATCCATCAGCTAGTATTATTGTTTTATTTGTATCATTCCCTGCAATAATTGAAGTTGAAGGAGAACCAGATACTATAACTCTACCTAGAAATACATTAGAACTACCGTGCAATAAATTAGCTCCAGTTTCAAAACCAATAAAAACATTAGAATCTCCTGATAATAAATGTCTTGGTGTTTGATATCCTAATGCAACATTATTATTTCCAACATTTCTTAATAAAGAAGCATATCCAATAGCCGTATTTCCACTTCCTATAACATTTGCCTCTAAAGTTCTGTGTCCTACAGCTATATTTCTTGAACCAGATTTATTATTAAACAAACTACTTGTTCCAAAAGCACAGTTTAAATTACCCGTTTTATTTGTACTCAATGCACTATCGCCAAAGGCGTTATTATAACCGCCAGATGAAACGGTCAAAGTATTATAACCAAAAGCGCTACTGTGATGCCCTTCATTTTGATTTAAAGAATTTTTTCCAAAACCTGAATTAAAATTTCCTGTGTTTGTTAAACCAGCTTGAAAACCTGTAAAGGTATTATCAACATCTTGCCCAAAGGACTTAAAAACAACTCCAAAGAAAACTAAAGTTGTAAGTAAATAGTAATTTTTTAATTGCATAATTTCATGATTTAGGGTTATCATTTAATAAAAAGACAAAATCAAAATTTGCAAAAACAATTTTCATTATGCCTTTTAATTATTCAAATATAGTATATAGTTTTAAAAAAAAATCTATTAAAAGCATATAAAATCGATGAAATACTTGTTTTTTTAATATTTATAAGAATTATATTATTATTTAAAAAATAGTATATAAAATAAAACCCATAAAAAATTGATTTTATGGGAATTAATATTTTTTAAAATAACTTAATATTGAATTTAGAATAGAAAAAAAATTAGACAATAGATATTAAAAAAGAAGTTTGACTTAGTATTGTTTCAATAAAAACAGTTGTAAGAATAATATAATTTCCTAACATAATTTTTGTATTAACTAAATTAAAATAATGCAATAAAAATCGAGTAGCTTTTATTTGCGAATGTAATTTGAACCCTGCTTTTTCTATACCTTTTATAGAATTTATATTGCTTGTATTTACCAGTACAAATACCTCATCACAAACATTATTTTGAAGAATTTTACAAGCAATTTTATTGATTACATAAGGATATATTGATTTTCCTCTATGAGAATGAAGTGTAATACAATTGCCAATTGCTGGACCTCTTTTACCAATTAATTTAAGAATATTTAAGGATTGATAAAGAAAACTCTGATGAATCATTACACTATCTACTTCAATAAAATATCGTTTGACATTTTTAGAAATTTGCTCAGATTGAATTTGATATTCAAATTTTTTAAATTGATAAATAGTATCTCTTGTCATAACATAAATCTGTATGTCAATTTTTTTTAATTTAAAATATACAAGATATCGTTTTATACTTTTTATCATTTTATTTCAGTTTTGCTATTATACGTGAAATATTTTTTTTGTGTGGTTTCATCTTTTTTTCAAAAAACAAATAGGTTTTGAAAAAAACTGGCTTTAAAACCCAATGGTACTTAGAATTTTCGAAATAAATTTGTTCATCAGCATAGCTGTTTTTTAAATCTACAACTCCTTTTGAACCACCAAGTGATATATTATAGCCACTCAAATTTTCTTTAAAAGATAATTTAATAGCTTCCCAATGTAAGAAATGACCAGCCAAAAAGTCTGGTTTTTCTTTTATTGTTCCACCCAAAATATAGGTGTAATATTTACCCGCTTTTATTATCAAAGCAGCACCTTTTATATCACCATTATTAAATGCACCTAGAAATTTTGCACTATTATTAGCAATCATAGTAACTAAAGTTTCTCTAAAAGAGCTCCAATCACGCAGTGAATACTTGTTTAATCTTGCGTTTTCTAGACATAAATCATATCCAATTTTTATGTCTTTTTCATCTTCTAGAAATTTTAACTCAAGCTCTTTTCGTTGAGAACTTCTGATGTATCTTCTTACAGAAGCTCTAAACGAATTGAGTAACATTTCTTCATCACTAAAATTTTCTAAATTTAACCAATTTAATCCATTTGACGAGTATACATATTTAAAAAAATGTCCCTCATTAGCTGTTTTAAGAATTGGCAGTTCTGGTAACGCATTATAAACGTGGATGTTATTAGAATTAATTACTACAGGAAGTGTAATATGAGCATAACAACAATTAAAAAAAACACCTCTTTTTGGAATAGTACTTATCAATTCATTTAAATGATTTTCAAAACTTTTCGAAACAATTGGACCATAAGGAACAATATAAAACTTGAATGTCACTGCTTTTGCAATTACAGCAGTATATCCACCAAGGATATTATTGTTCTGAACAAGAATTACAATTTCATAATCAAAACCATAATAACAAAAAGAGTTAACCCAGTCTGATAATAATAAATGACTTGCTTTATCTTCGTGAAGAATATATTCATCCCATTTTTTTAGCCATTCTGGTTCTTTTGTGTAAATAATTTCCATTAGTTTACTGTTCTAAAGGTTAAATTAGATTTTTCAACAACAATAATTTTGCCTATGCCATCAATATCTAAAATAGTTTTTTCGAAATTTTGCCAATAAAATACTAACTCATTTAGTGTAGGATTCCAAATTTCTTGATTTTTAATTTTTATTCCTAAATTCTTAAAATTACCAGCTACTTTTTCGTCAATAGTATTTGGTGTGCTAAACAACTTACCGTTATGATAATTTAATGGTACAGAGAAATAGGTATGGGCAATAAAAACACCTTTTTCAGCAATTAGAATATTGATATTATTAGGATGAAGAGATTTTTTAAAATCGATCATTTCTAGAGTTTGAAAAATTTTAAAATCAATATTGTCAATAGTATGATTAAATATTAAAGGAGAATATTTAGCTAACTTATAAGGTATGTTTTTTGTAGTATTCCAAAATACAAAAACTCTGACTATTGGTATACACAGACCTATAAAATTTCTAATTAATGAAAAAACATACTTTATTTTTTTTTGATATACTATTTTTTTTAAATTATTTGCCGAATATTTATACTTTAAAATTATTTTTTCATCAGCATAAAAATGAAAAATAATGTTTTTTATCATTTGACTTATTTTTGGTACTAATCCTAAATTTTTATTGCCTTTGTTAAATTGATTTAAGGTGAAATTATTTGTATTCAATTGGTTAATAACTCCTTCTGTTGCAGTACCTGAATCAATATAATTCCAAAGTGTTGTGATGTTTTTGCTTTTGAAGTTTTTTGAAAAATCTTTGTCGGAAATTGCAAAATTTTGATATAGTGAATGATTATAGGGCTGAAAACCATGATCTATCCAAGTTGGAATATCATCATAAGGTGGTTTGAAATTAAAAAAATCTTCTCGACTATCTTCAACAGATTTTATAGATTGTGATAGAGAATGATAAGCTAATTCGTGACCTTCTTTTCTCCAAAGTGCTAACTCAACAGCATCATTTTGAAAGGAAGGATTATCTTCTCTTTTAGAAAAATGATTCAGAAAAAAACCTTTGGTTACTTTAATACCATTTGTCTTAAAAAATTCTCGTTGTAGTTTCAAGTTTTCAGAAGTATCAAAATCACAATGGTCTGTAAAACAAGCTATAGCGGTAAAAGGAATTAATGATCTACTAAATTCTATAGCATTTTGTGTAGAAAAAAGTAATGCAGGATTTTCTGAGAAATCAATCTTATAGTTTGCTTGATTAATTATTTTTTGATTTTCATTTCCTTTATAAACAATATAAGGATGAGCATTTTGAGGATTAAATCGCCAAATCAAAACTTTTGGATTGACAGCATTGTATTCCCAAATACCTATGTTGATATTGGCTTGAACGAAACAATTATTTTTTAGTTTAATTATTTTTGGTACATACTCACCAGCAATTCTATCTTTTTTTCCATTTACCCAAGTATAGTCGTGGTTTCTAAATTCAATTATTTCAAAATCAAAAGTTATCTTTATATCAAATGAATTTTCTACATTAAGTTCTACTTTTGAAAAGTCAAAAACCATTTTTTGGTTTTCGATTGAAAATAAATTACAAATCAAACTCTTTGATGGTGTTTGTAAATAAATTGATTCGATCATATAAATTATTGGTAATTCAGAAAATATTTTTTTATGTAAAACAAATATACATTATTTAAACTTTATTTATTTCTAGATTTTTGATGTTATTCAAAGACAATTTTAATTTTTTTTTAAACAAAAAAAACCTCTTTTACAAAAGGTTTTTCTTGTTTAAATATTTTTTACTTTTATTTTTGAGCAATAAAAATTAAATTATTATATCCGTTTGAACGGTCGTATTTTTGACCTTGTTTTGCATAAAATTCTTCTATTGAATATACTTCTATATCTTTAAAATTTGATTCTTCTAAATCTTTTATCAAATCTTTTTTGGTATAATAATATGATTTTACTTTATACCCTATAGATCCTGAATATCTATGTCCAACATCTTCTTTAAGAAAAATTTTAAAAGCTCTTCTTAAATTAAAGTACATTGTTTTTTTAATAACACCAACTTGATTATGTACTACACCAATAATGACACCATTATCTATTAAAGTTGTATATGAATTTTTGAAAATTTGCAAACGTTCAGACCTTTTTGGTACATAAGTCAACATACTATTTAATATTGTTGACAACTCATAAGTAGAAGGTGCTACTGGATGTTTAACAACATCACAAACAGTTGTTTCAATATTTGAAAGCTTCCATAACTGAATATTTTCCAAACATTTTTTTATCATATTTGATGAAATATCATAAGCTGAAACTTTAATATTTCCAAAAAACTTAATGACTTCATTGATATCACGACCCGTACCACAACCATAAATAATAGCATTATCTACAGTAATATTATTTTTTGAAAATCTAATTTTTGCTTTTTCAAACAAAAATTCTTCAAAAGCTGTCAAAGAAGTATTGATCTGATCTTGTGTTAATATCACAGCTTCATCTTCCCAATACGTTTTATTTTCTACTCTCATTTTCTTTATACGCTCTTTTTAAGAGTAAGTAATTTTTTACTTTTCTTTATACTTTTTTATTATCTTTTCTCTACTGGTATAAAATCTCTGAGTGGATGTCCTATATATATTTGTCTTGGTCTACCAATAGGTTCTTTGTTAATACGCATTTCTTTCCATTGTGCAATCCAACCTGGTAATCTACCAATTGCAAACATAACAGTAAACATATCTGTTGGTATCCCTAATGCTCTGTATATAATTCCTGAATAAAAATCTACGTTTGGATATAATTTTCTTGAAACGAAATATTCGTCTACAAGTGCAGCCTCTTCAAGTTTTTTAGCAATTGCCAAAATCGGATCGTCTACGCCTAATGTTTTCAATACTTCATCGGCTGCTTTTTTTATTATTCTTGCTCTTGGGTCGAAATTTTTGTAAACTCTATGACCAAATCCCATCAAACGGAACGGATCATTTTTGTCTTTGGCTTTTGCCATATACATATCTGCATCGCCACCATTTTTGTGAATTTCTTCCAACATTTCAAGAACAGCTTGATTTGCTCCACCGTGTAATGGTCCCCAAAGTGCAGAAACTCCAGCCGAAATTGATGCAAACAAACCTGCGTGTGAAGAACCAACAATTCTTACTGTAGAGGTTGAACAGTTTTGTTCGTGATCTGCGTGAAGAATAAATAATTTGTCTAAAGCATCAACAACAACAGGATTTATTTTATAAGGTCCAGTTGGTAATTCAAACATTAAACGCAT
>JAYTVI010000002.1:0-9346 GCA_043744095.1 Flavobacterium sp. | reverse complement strand
TACCTTCTAATAATCAAGTAAATAAAGTGAAATATCGTAAATAAAAATGCTTCTTTTTTGCAGTGATAAGGCAAGATTGAAGCATTTTTTTGTTTCTATAACTAAAACAATTCCAATTGTGTGGGTTGTGGTGCTTTTGGTAATTCGGCTTTGCCCCAAAAATTTTGGATATTGCCAAATTGCTTGTCGGTTATTCGCAAAACGCTTACTTTGCCCAAAGGAGGCAAAAGTCGATGAATGCGTTTTTCGTGTACATCGGCACTTTCGCTACTGGCACAATGCCGCACATAGACAGAATATTGCATCATAGAAAACCCATCTTTGAGCAAGTTGTTTCTAAATCCTGATGCATTTCGGCGGTCTTTTTTAGTTTCGGTCGGTAAGTCAAAAAATACAAATAGCCACATAATTCTATATCCGTTTAGCTCCATAATTTTGGATATTTTATTTTTTTTCTTTCTCCTGTATAGCATTGTTGAAGTGAACTTGCTGTTTTTTGGAGTGCAACCATCAACGGACTTTTTTCGTCTTTAAAATATACTGTTCGTGTTAGAATTTGTAATAATTCTGATTTTAATACGGTATTAAGTTCCTGCTCATCAAAATTTTGCATGATTTCAAAAACTTTCTCATCTACTATTGGTCTAAAAGGTTCCATAATATCGTCTGCCAATGCAAAAGCATTGTATTTGCTTTTGTGATGAATTCCTAAAGTATTCAATAATCCGCTACCAGAAAGTGCTCTTGCGGTTGCTGCTCGTAGAATGGCATAGCCATAATTCAGGAAATTATTGGGATAATCGCCAAATCGTTCTCGCTTAAATTTTTGTTCAAAAAAAGATTTCCAATATTGGCTTGCTGCAACACCTTCCATATTTGTTGTATCGCCGCTCAAAACTTTACTGGCTAAAAATTCAAAACTATTTTTTGAATTTGTAATTTGTTCTAATAAAATCCCTTGATTGGTTATTTTTTCTACAATTGTTTGTTGCCACAATTGTTTTTTTAATGGTTCGGAAGCATTTATTTGATTTTTAAAAATTTCTTGTTGTATATGGTGACTGTTAAGGTTAAGAAACATTCCGTTTGGTAAATGATTGTTGTTGCAAATAATTATAGACGTGTTGTTTTCTATTAGCAAATTCATTGCTGGAATGCTTAAATAAATTTCAGGATTATCAATAACTAAAAAGCCAATATCTTCAATAGGTATAGCGCTTTCACGTATTTCAGATTTTATAATTAGTTGTAAATTTTTGGCAGTTAATGAACCTTTGTTTTCTAATAATATGGTTTTTTTTAGCATATCAGCGTATATTATTTTAGTTTATAAATGCTAATTTACTATAAATCAAGTTAATAGTTATTATTTTTTTGAGATGATATTTATTTCTTGAAGCTGCGTGAAGGATAGCAGTGAAAATCCTTTTGTAGAGTAAGATTGCTTAGCTATCTTGCTCTAAAAAAGATTGCAACGGATAGCCTGACCTTTAGGGCACGCCCAAAAAAACAACTTTGTTAAATTAATTTATAATTCATAATTCATAATTCACAATTCTGTTATCTTTGCCCACTGAAAAAAACTTCTATGAAATTCGATTTACTTCAAAAAGATACTCAAACTAAAGCTAGAGCAGGAAAAATCACCACTTATCACGGTGTTATTGAAACTCCAATTTTTATGCCTGTAGGTACTGTAGGAACGGTAAAAGGTGTGCATCAAAGAGAATTAAAAGAAGAAATTAACCCAGATATTATTTTAGGAAATACCTATCATTTATACCTTCGACCGCAAACCGAAATTCTTGAAAAAGCCGGTGGATTGCACAAATTTATGAATTGGGATAGAAATATCTTGACTGATTCTGGTGGGTATCAAGTGTATTCGCTTTCGGCTAACAGGAAAATTAAAGAGGAAGGTGTAAAATTTAAATCGCATATTGATGGTTCTTACCACGTTTTTACTCCAGAGAATGTGATGGAAATTCAACGAACCATTGGTGCTGATATTATTATGGCTTTTGATGAATGTACTCCTTATCCTTGCGATTATAGATATGCTCAGCGAAGTATGCATATGACGCATCGTTGGTTGGATAGATGTATCAATCATTTGGAAAAAGTGCCTTTTAAATATGGTTTTGAACAAACTTTTTTCCCAATAGTACAAGGTAGTACTTATAAAGATTTGAGACAACAATCGGCAGAATATATTGCCAATTCTGGACAACAAGGCAATGCTATTGGTGGTTTGTCTGTAGGTGAACCAGCCGAAGAAATGTATGCAATGACTGAAATTGTTTGTGATATTCTACCAGAAGAAAAACCTCGCTATCTGATGGGTGTTGGAACGCCAATAAATATTCTTGAAAATATTGCTCTTGGTGTGGATATGTTTGATTGTGTGATGCCTACCAGAAATGCTAGAAACGGAATGCTTTTTACCGTAAATGGGTCAATTAATATTAAAAATAAAAAATGGGAAGCCGATTTTTCTCCAATTGACGAAATGGGGATCACCTTTGTAGACACTGAATATACAAAAGCGTATCTTCGACATTTGTTTACGGTTAATGAATTACTTGGAAAACAAATAGCAACGATTCATAATTTAGGTTTTTATATGTGGTTGGTTCGTGAAGCTAGAAAACATATTCTGGCTGGTGATTTTAGAACTTGGAAAGAAATGATGGTTAAGAATATGAGTCAGAGATTGTAAAAATGTTTATATAGGTTTATAAATAGGGTTATGAGGGTTATGAGGGTTATAAAGTTTATAAAAGGTTTATAAATAAGATTATGTAGGTTTATAAAAAGGTTTATAAATAGGGTTATGAGGGTTATGAGGGTTATGAGGGTTATGAGGGTTATGAGGGTTATGAGGGTTATGAAGTTTATAAAAAGGATTATAAAAAAGATTATTTAGGTTTATTAAAAGATTATTTAGGTTTATTAAAAGATAATAAACTTAATAAACATAAATACACTTCAAAAAAAACATATGTTAAAAATAATAGACAAATACATCCTCAAAAGATATTTAGCCACATTTGTTGTGATGTTACTGTTATTTATACCAATCGGTATTGTAATTGATATTTCTGAAAAGGTCAATAAAATGATCGAAAACAAAGTTCCTATCAAGGAAATTATAATTTATTATGGCGATTTTATTATCTATTTTGCAAATCTATTATTTCCAATATTTCTTTTTTTATCTATAATATGGTTTACTTCTAAACTTGCCAATAATACCGAAATTATTGCAATATTAAGCTCAGGAATTTCGTTTACACGATTTTTGAGACCTTATCTTATTGGGGCAACTATAGTTTCTCTTTTTTCTTTAGTTATGGGGTTCTATATGGTTCCAAAAGCTAGTGAAGGGTTCAAAAATTTTAGGTACACTTATTTGATTGGTGGTGGAAGAGAAGAAATGAGAGACAATACAGATGTTTTTCGTCAAGTAAGTGATGACGAATTTATTTATGTAAGTAATTTTAATACTGTTTCTAAAACAGCATTTAATTTTAGTTTAGAGAAATTTAAAGGTGACAAACTCGATTATAAAATTACTGCCAATAGAATCAAATTCAATCCCAAAGACAGTACTTATACAATGTTTGGTTATGTCAAAAGAACAGTTGGTGAAATAGATGATAAAATTGAAAAAGCTGATAAAAGAAATGCAAGATTTAAATTTGAACTTGATGATTTAACCCCAACAGTTTACGTTGCAGAAACATTAAGTTATGGTGATTTAGTACATTTTATTGATAAAGAAAAAAAACGAGGTTCCTCAAACATAAATGTATATTTGGTGGTTTTGTATAAAAAATACAGCATACCAGTTTCTGCATTTATTTTAACCATAATTGCCGTTGCTGTTTCTGCAATGAAGCGTCGTGGCGGAATGGGTATGAATCTAGCTATAGGAATTCTGCTTGCTTTTGCTTTTGTTTTCTTTGATAAAATTTTTGGAGTATTGGCAGAAAAATCTAGCATGGCACCTATAATTGCTGTTTGGATTCCTAATTTAGTTTTCGGAATATTAGCTATTTATCTTCTACGAAATGCAAAACGATAACCTAAAAAGCTACTTGCATCTTCATATAATTGTTTTTATATGGGGATTTACAGCGGTTTTAGGCAAATTAATTTCGTTGCAAGCATTAGATTTAGTTTGGTATAGAATGCTTTTTGCATTTGGGTTTATGGTACTTTATTTTTTGTATTCAAAAGAATCATTAAAAATTTCATTACATACCTTCATCAGTTTTATAGTATCAGGAATTATCATAACGGCACATTGGTTTACGTTTTATGAAGCCATAAAAGTGTCAAATATTTCGATAACATTAGCGTGTTTGTCTACAGGTGCTTTTTTTGCATCTTTATTAGAACCAATTCTTTACAAAGAAAAAATCAATTGGATAAATGTATTTCTTGGTCTTTTTGTAGTTTTAGGATTGTATTTTGTTGCCTTTGCAGATGTCATTGATCAATATGGTTTTATAGCAAGTTTTCAACATTCGTTTTATGACGCGTCTGTAAATTTGTCTGGAGTTATTTTAGCATTAACAAGTGCTTTATTATCAGCATTATTTTCAGTTATTAATGGTAAATTGGCCAAAGAATATAACCCAAATGTAATTTCGTTTTATGAATTACTCGGCGGTGTATTTTTTCTTTCAATTTATTTATTTTTCACAACTAGTTTCACATCAGAGTTTTTTTTAATTTCGTTAAAAGACATACTTTGGTTGCTTATATTATCTTCATTTTGCACTGCTTATGCTTTTTCAGCATCCATAAAAGTAATGAAATATTTAAGCCCGTATACCGTTATGCTTACCATCAATATGGAACCTATTTATGGAATTATTTTGGCATTACTCATCTTTAAAGATTCAGAAAAAATGAATTCCCTTTTTTATGTTGGTGCTTTTATTATAATCACTTCAGTAATAGTAAACGGAATACTAAAAAATAAAAAAGTGGAAAACTAATGTTATTTTATCTTTAATTTATAGCATAAAACTTTATATTTGTTCTCCAAACTAAAAATTAATACCACACAAAACCTATGGAATATTTAGATTTTGAACTCCCAATAAAAGAACTAGAAGATCAGCTGGATAAATGTCAAGTGATCGGACTAGAATCAAATGTAGATGTCACAAACACCTGCAAGCAAATTGAAAAAAAGCTGGAAGAAACCAAACGTAAAATATACAAAAACCTAACAGCTTGGCAACGAGTGCAACTCTCTCGTCATCCAAATCGTCCTTATACAATGGATCACGTTAGAGCTTTATGCGGAGATACTTTTCTAGAACTTTTTGGAGATAGAGGTTTCAAAGACGATAAAGCAATGATTGGTGGTTTAGGTAAAATTGATGGTCAATCGTATATGATTGTTGGTCAACAAAAAGGCTATAATACCAAAACCCGACAGTTTCGTAATTTCGGAATGGCAAATCCAGAAGGATACAGAAAAGCGTTGCGATTAATGAAAATGGCAGAAAAATTCAATATTCCTGTATTAACTTTGATAGATACACCTGGAGCTTACCCTGGATTAGAAGCAGAAGAAAGAGGACAAGGTGAAGCAATTGCAAGAAATATTTTTGAAATGATTCGATTAAAAACACCTATCATAGCTGTGATTGTTGGTGAAGGTGCTTCTGGTGGTGCATTAGGAATTGGTGTAGGTGATAGAGTATTAATGATGGAAAACACTTGGTATTCTGTAATTTCTCCAGAATCTTGCTCTTCTATCCTTTGGAAAAGTTGGGAATATAAAGAGCAAGCTGCCGAAGCATTAAAGCTAACATCTACAGATATGAAAAAACAAAAATTAGTAGATGATGTCATACCAGAACCATTAGGTGGTGCACATTATGACAGAGAAACGGCATTCAAAACTGTTGAACAATATATTACCAAAGCTTATAATGAATTGAAAGATTTATCAACAACTGAATTAGTTGCCCAAAGAATGGATAAATACAGTAAAATGGGTGAATTCAAGGAGTAAATTCGTACAAAATTATACTAAATCCGAAGCCTTATAGTTTCGGATTTTTTTATGGTTATCAACAAAAAAAGTATATTTATTAACATTAGTTTGTAATAACTCTAATACAAAATTTTCTATATTTTAACTACTTTCGCAATATGGAAAACTTCAGAAATATCAATCCCATAAAAGTAGAAAAAACTACAATTATCAATCTAGAAAAAGGGAAACTCCCACCACAAGTACTCGATCTTGAGGAAGCAGTACTTGGAGCTATGATGATTGATAAAAAAGGTGTTGATGAGGTTATCGATATTTTGCAACCAGATGCATTTTACAAAGAGTCACACAAACACATTTTTGAAGCAATTGTTCAGTTATTCACAGATACTCAACCTATTGACTTATTAACAGTTTCGGCTCAGCTAAAAAAGAATGCAAAATTAGAATTAGCTGGTGGTGATTTTTATCTAATTCAGCTTACTCAAAAAATATCATCTTCTGCCCATATCGAGTTTCACTCCAGAATTATTCTTCAAAAATACATTCAACGTAGTTTAATAAAAATTTCATCAGAAATTATCGAAGAATCCTATGATGAGACTACCGATGTTTTCGATTTATTAGACAAAGCAGAATCAAAATTATACGAAGTTACTCAAGGAAATATCAAACGAAGTTCAGAAACAGCACAGAGTTTAGTTATTCAAGCCAAAAAACGTATCGAAGAAATTGCAGGAAAAGAAGGTTTGAGTGGTATAGCAACTGGTTTTCATAATTTAGATAAAATAACCTCCGGTTGGCAACCTTCTGATTTGATTATTATAGCTGCTAGACCTGGTATGGGAAAAACGGCTTTTGTCTTATCAATGGCACGAAATATCGCTATTGATTTTGGACATCCAGTTGCATTATTCTCTCTTGAGATGTCTTCTGTTCAGTTAATTACACGTTTAATATCGTCTGAAACTGGTTTGTCATCCGAAAAATTAAGAACCGGAAAACTTGAAAAACACGAATGGGAACAACTTTCAATAAAAGTAAAAAATCTCGAAAAAGCACCTTTGTTTATTGATGATACTCCTTCGCTTTCTATTTTTGATTTAAGAGCAAAATCTCGTCGATTGGCTTCTCAACACGGTATAAAATTAATAATTGTTGATTATTTGCAATTGATGACTGCTGGTGGCAACAACGGAAAAGGAAGCGGAAATAGAGAACAAGAAATCTCTACAATTTCTAGAAATCTAAAAGCGCTTGCTAAAGAATTGAGTGTGCCGGTTATTGCATTGTCTCAATTGTCTCGTGCTGTAGAAACTCGTGGTTCTAGCAAAAGACCTTTGCTTTCTGACCTTCGTGAATCGGGTGCGATTGAGCAAGATGCCGATATTGTTTCGTTTATTTACAGACCAGAATATTATAAAATTGATGAATGGGATGATGATGAGCAAACACCAACTCAAGGTCAAGCCGAATTTATTATTGCAAAACACCGTAACGGTTCGTTAGAAAACATTAGATTAAAATTTATCGGAAATCTAGGAAAATTCGACAATCTAGAAGATTTTGGTGGTAGTTATGACGATTTACCTTCAAAAATGAATCACGAAGACAATCCATTTACTACAAAACATCTGCCATCAGCAAATGAAGCTTTTGGAAGTAATTTGAATTCTAGTGATGATGATAGCGATGTACCGTTCTAAAAAATGAATTTAAAGTTATAGTTTTTTATATTTTTCTTCACATTTAAACACTTATCTTTGATTTAAATATTTTGATTAAATGCAGTATAAAAAAGCACTTTTTATTTTTGTTTTCTTTTTGTCTTTTGTCGCAAAAGCAAGTTTTATTTTGTTGCCGATGGACGAAACATCTCAGAAAAATCATCTTAAAGCCTACGGAATAACCTATTGGTGTTTGGATAAAAAATTCAAAGCAAGTTGGTTACTCAATTATCGTGGAGGTTCTTTTTTATTACCTGATGCTACAGAAATTAGAAAAGAATGTCAAATTCGTGGTGTGAGTTTTGAAATCTTAACCGATGGCGAAACCAATCAAATACTTGAAGAAATTGCATCTCCTTCTCAAAATATGGAAACCGTAGTTTTAGAAAAAGCACCCAAAATTGCTGTTTATACACCAAAAGGAAAACAACCTTGGGACGATGCTGTAACAATGGTTTTGACTTATGCCGAAATTCCATTTAATGCTATTTATGACGAAGAGGTACTATCAGATCAATTGCTTTTATACGATTGGTTGCATTTGCATCACGAGGATTTTACAGGGCAATACGGAAAGTTTTTTGGAGCATATAGAAATGCACCTTGGTATATCGATCAGAAAAAAGAAGCCGAAGCTTTGGCAACCAAATTAGGATATACTAAAGTTTCTCAAGAGAAATTGGCCGTAGCCAAAAAAATTAGAGATTTTGTTATTGGAGGCGGATTTATGTTTGCCATGTGTTCTGCAACGGATAGTTTTGATATTGCACTTTCGGCAGAAGGTGTAGATATTTGTGAAACAATGTTTGATGGTGATGCTAGTGACGGAAATTATCAAACAAAAATAGATTATTCAAAAACATTTGCTTTCAAGGATTATACTTTAGATAGAAAACCAGAACACTACGAATTTTCGGATATTGATATGACCGAAAAGCGAAAAATTCCTTTTGAGAAAGATTATTTTACTCTGATGGATTTTTCTGCAAAATGGGATGTTATTCCGAGTATGTTATGCCAAAATCATACCCAATTAATCAAAGGTTTTATGGGACAAACAACTTCTTTTGATAGAACTTTTATAAAATCGAATGTCTTGGTTTTGGGCGAAAATCAACTCAACGAAGAAGCTCGTTATATTCATGGTCAGAAAGGAAAAGGATTTTTCACATTTTATGGCGGACACGATCCAGAAGATTATCAGCATCGAGTAGGAGATGAGCCAACCGTTTTAGACTTGCATCCTAATTCTCCAGGATTTAGGTTAATACTCAACAATGTACTATTTCCTGCTGCTAGAAAAAAGAAGCAAAAAACATAAGAAATTTAAAATACAATCTGTAAAAATCTGTAAAATCTGAGTTTATTTTGCAGGTTCACCATACAAGTCAAACTCAGTAGCTTCTGTTATTATTATCATAGCAAAATCACCTGTTTTTAGATAATGTTTGCTAGCATCTATCAACACTTCGTTATCAACATCTGGACTATCAAATTCTGTTCTTCCAACAAAATGGGCACCTTCTTTTCTATCAATAATACATTTAAAAGTTTGACCTACTTTTTCCTGATTCAAATCCCAAGAAATTTGCGATTG
>JAYTVI010000001.1:0-2805 GCA_043744095.1 Flavobacterium sp. | reverse complement strand
TTTTTTATTGTAATAAACTGGTTTATCATTATTATCAAACATCACCTTTTATCGGAAATAAAGTATACCTTATCGAGTTTTGATGCCAATTTGCTATTATCAATTTTCTTAACATTATCTTTAAGAGCACTATAACATTTTTAGATATGAAAAAGTACTACACTTTACTATTTTTTGCGTTATTTTCTTTGGTTGGTATGTCACAAATTGTGAATATTCCTGATGCGAATTTTAAAGCTTATCTGTTGGTATACTCGGAAGCTAACATTGATACAAATGGCGATGGAGAACTTCAAGTTTCTGAAGCAGAGTCTGTTATAAGCCTTAATATTGGTACAATGGGAAGTAGTTTTAATAATTTTACAGGAATTCAGTCCTTCACGAATCTTCAAAATTTAGGTATTGCATATTGTGAATCACCAGGAATAACTTTAGATTTGTCAGGTATGTCTTCACTAAAACATTTGGATATTATTAGAAGCAGCTTGATAATAAATGGTTCTGGACTTGCAGGTCTTGAATCTTTATCGGGTGGATATTTTAATATTGACTTTTTAAATTTTGATGATTGTATAAATTTAAAAAACATCTCTTTTTATTGGGGTGTTGTGAGGTCATTAGACTTGTCTAAATTTCCAAACCTTGTTACTTTTTGGTCAGAAGATTCGCCGTTGTATAATTTAAATCTAACAGGATTAGTTAATCTAAGTTCCTTTACAGGCTCTAGCAATATTGAAATCCTTGATTTAAGTGATTTAATTAATTTGCGTGGTTTTGATTGGTATGGAACAAGCGCCACCCAAATTAACCTTCAAAACAATGTACTATTGGAGTCTTTATCAGTAGACGGTAATAATCTAACATCGATTGATATATCAATGTTAACAAATCTTACTTATTTGGATTGTTCACGTAATAACATAACATCAATTGATTTTTCTAATTCACATAAACTTAAATATATTAATGTATCAAATAATTTATTTACTTCTCTAGATTTAAGTGATGTGACAGAGTCTATACCAGATTTTAATTACCCTGAGTTTATTTTTAATAACAATCCTAATTTAATTAATTTTAATATAAAAAATGGTAAGTATGATAGTGTTTCATATTTAAATTGTCCGAATCTGGTTTATATATGTACTGACGATTTCGAGTTTCAAAATTTTTCACTACCAAACGTACTATTTAACAACTATTGTACCTTTAATCCCGGCGGAATTTATAATACCATAACAGGCACTGCAACTTTAGACATCAACAACAATGGTTGTGATGCAAATGATTTTCATCCTAAAGATTTAAAAATCAGCATCAACGATGGGACACTTTCTGGCTCAACTTTTACTAACACAACAGGTAATTATTCGTTTTTTACCCAAACAGGCAACTTTGAATTAACACCACAATTTGAAAATCCTTATTTTACAATTTCGCCAGCAACAGCAACCTTAAATTTTGCTTCGTTAGACGGTTCTACTCAAACCCAAAACTTCTGCATTGTGCCAAACGGTGTTCATAATGATGTTGAAATTGCGATTATTCCTTTAGGAAATGCACGACCAGGTTTTGATGCAAACTACCATCTTATTTACAAAAACAAAGGCAATCAAACTCTTTCTGGTGCTATCAATTTGGCTTTTGATGATGCAGTTTTAGATTTTGTTTCGGCAATGCCAACATTAGACAATCAATCTGCAAATAACTTGGTTTGGAATTATACCAATTTACTTCCTTTTGAAAGTCGTATTATTAATTTTATACTAAATGTCAATTCGCCACAAGAAATTCCTGCGGTAAACATAAATGATATTTTGAATTTTACAGCTGCTATCAATCCAATTTCTGGTGACGAAACGGTAACAGATAATACATTTACGTTGAACCAAATGGTTATAGGTTCGTATGACCCAAATGACAAAACGTGTCTCGAAGGCAATACTATTTCGCCAGATAAAGTGGGTGATTATTTGCATTATTTGATACGTTTTCAGAATTCAGGAACTGCTCCAGCCGAAAATATTGTGGTAAAAGATATGATCGATACAACGAAATTTGATATTAATAGCTTGCAATTAACATCAACTTCGCATCCTCAAGTAACACGAATTAAAGACGATAAAGTAGAGTTTATTTTTGAAGGAATAAATCTTCCTGCTGAGCAAGACAACGAACTTGCAAGTCACGGTTATGTTACTTTTAAAATCAAAACCAAAAACAACTTGGTGTTAGGAAATTCGGTTTCGAATACTGCTGCAATTTATTTTGATTATAATTTTCCGATTCATACCAACACTGCAACTTCTACAGTAGCGGTTTTGAGCAATACCGAATTTGAAAACAAATCGGTGCGTATGTATCCGAATCCAGCAAAAAACAATTTGACTATTGTTGCAAAAGAGACCATCACATCTGTTCAACTATTTGATGTTCAAGGCAGATTGATTTCGACCAAACTCAATGCTGCAACAGAAACAAATTTAGACCTTAGCCAACAAAGTTCAGGTGCTTATTTTGTGAAAGTTTTTACCGATAATGGTGTGAAAATTGAAAAAGTGGTTAAGGAGTAATGGAGAGAAGAATTTAGAAGCAAGAGAAAAGAGAAAAGACTCAAGTTAAGGATGTAGGTGAAGATGGGATATTTAGGTCTTGCATCTATCATCTTGCATCTTTCTTATCATCTTTAGTCTTTTCATTATGTTATAAGAAGTTCTAAAATTTTATTTTCTACGAACTGACTATCCCAAATTGATTCTATATTTTCTAATGCTAAAACTTCTTCCATAATTTTATTTTGAAAAT